>NZ_JROX01000075.1:0-23045 GCF_000800955.1 Kocuria sp. ZOR0020 | reverse complement strand
GACGTCGCCCCTCGCCTTCCGCACGGAAGGCGAGGGGCGACGTCGTTGCGGTGGTTCAGCCGACCCGGATGACCGGGCCGACCAAGCGTTGCATCAGTCCTGCTGCAGCAGGGCCAGGATGCGCAGGATCTCCACGTAGAGCCAGATCAAGGTCACGGTCAGGCCGAAGGCTGCGGACCATGCGTACTTGCGGGCCACGCGGCCGATGCCGTTCTCGATGTTCTCGAAGTCCATGACCAAGGAGTAGGCAGCCAACAGAATAGCGATGGCACCGATGAACACACCCAGCGGGATGCCAAAGATCTGCACGTCAGAGCGGACGTTGAAGCCGGCGAACATGGACAGACCCAGGTTGGCCAGGGCAAAGACCAGGTAGCCGATCATGGCCACCACAACGATCTTGGTCAGGCGCGGGCTGGTGCGCAGGATGCGCATCCGGTAGAGCACCAGAACGGCCACGAACACACCGATGGTGCCAATCACGGCCTGCAGGACGATCCCCGGGTAGAGCTGCTGGAAGATTCCGGAGATGCCGCCCACGAACAGGCCCTGGGCCACGGCGTAGAGCATGATCAGAACCGGGGACGGCTCACGCTTGAATGCGTTCACCAGCCCGAGGACCAGGCCCACCAACATGGCCGGGAAGGCCAGCATCGGGATCATCCAGCCGACCACTGCCATGACGATCACGGTGCCCAGCGTGAGGCTGGTGCGCATGATGACGTCATCCAGCGTCATCCGGCCGGTCTGCTCGGCCGAAGCTGACGGGCTGTTGTACCAGCCCTGCATCTGCTCAGCAGACGGCGCCTGGCCGTACTGCTGACCGTTCTGCATGGTCTGGCCATACTGCGGAGCCTGACCGTACTGAGCGTTCTGGCCGTACTGCGCTGATTGACCGTACTGGCCCTGGCCGTACTGCGGGGCCTGGCCGTACTGGGCCTGAGGAGACGCGGAACGATCGTTGTGCTTGGAATTGAAGTCGCGGAGCAAGGGATTGCCCATAGTTGTCGTCCTTTCGTGCTGCTGCCGTGGCTGCCGCGAGTAACGGTGGGTGACGGCGCAGGGCGGTGGGCGTACAGGAATTCCGGATCAACGGTACCAGTTGACCAGTCAGCTTCTGCAGCGCTCCCCTGCAGGCGAACGAGGCGTGACCGCATCGTGACCCGCCTCTTGCGCCGATATACCCCAAGGGGGTATAGGTGGATCTACAGAAGCATCCGCTCACGCCACGTCAAGAGAGCACCATGGCCACCCAACCGGCAACAGCCCCGCAAGCACACGATCCACGAACCTTTCACCTGGAGATGCCCATCGGAGGCATGACCTGCGCATCCTGCGCAGCTCGAGTGGAACGCAAGCTGAACAAGCTGGACGGCGTCACCGCCAGCGTGAACTACGCCACGGAGAAAGCCACTGTGGATGCCCCCGCCACCATGGACCCCACCGTTCTGGTGGCAGAGGTGGAAAAGGCCGGGTACACCGCCACCCTGCCAACCCCACCAGCCGCGGCCCCCTCACCTGATCAGCAGCACGACGACGACGCCGGTGCCCGTGCCGGTTCCGGTGCCCCACCGGGGGATATCGAGGTCGACTCTTTGCGCCAACGTCTGATCGGCGCCACCGTGCTGTCCGTCCCGGTGATCGCCATGGCCATGATCCCGGCTCTGCAGTTCGACTACTGGGGATTTGCATCTCTGGTGCTGGCCGCCCCCGTGGTGCTGTGGGCCGGCTGGCCGTTCCACCGTGCCACGCTGAAAAACCTGCGCCACGGTGCTGCCACCATGGATACCTTGATCACCGTGGGGACAACAGCGGCGTTGATCTGGTCGATCGTGGCGCTGTTCTTCGGTCACGCCGGGCATCCGGGAATGACCCACAGTTTTGAACTCACATTGTCCCGCACGGACGGGCTTGGTGACATTTACCTGGAGGTGGCCGCCGGGGTGATCACCTTTGTCCTGGCAGGCAGGTACTTCGAGAAGAAGTCCAAGCGCCAGGCCGGTGCCGCGTTGCGAGCCCTCCTGGAAATGGGCGCCAAGGAAGTCTCAGTGCTGCGCAACGGCTCGGAACAACGCATCCGCGTGGAGGACCTGGCCGTGGGTGACCAGTTCTTGGTCCGCCCGGGCGAAAAGGTGGCCACGGACGGCGTCGTCGTGAAGGGGCGCTCAGCCATTGATGCCTCCATGCTGACCGGCGAATCCGTCCCGGTGGAGGTCACCGCCGGTGATGCGGTGACCGGCGCCACTGTCAACCAGGGTGGGCAGTTGACCGTTCGGGCAACGCGGGTGGGTGGTGACACCCAGCTGGCGCAGATGGCGCGCTTGGTGGAGGAGGCCCAATCCGGCAAGGCTCAGGTGCAGCGACTGGCGGATCGGATTTCCGCGGTGTTTGTGCCCGTGGTCCTGGTGATTGCAGTGGTCACGGTGGCCGCGTGGCTGCTGACCGGTCACCCGTTGAGCACGGCGTTCACGGCGGCGGTGGCCGTGTTGATCATCGCCTGCCCGTGTGCCCTGGGGCTGGCCACACCCACGGCGCTGCTGGTGGGAACGGGGCGCGGTGCCCAGCTGGGCATCCTGATCAAGGGACCGGAGGTGTTGGAATCCACGCGCCGGACGGACACCGTGGTGCTGGACAAGACCGGCACCGTCACGGAAGGCCGGATGACCTTGACCTCGGTGATTCCCGCCGATGGTGTCTCCCGGGCTGAGCTGCTGCGGGTGGCCGGTGCGGTGGAGAACGCCTCCGAGCACCCCATTGCCCAGGCCATTGCCGGCGGCGCCCGAGAGGAGACGGGCGATCTGCCGGACCCGGAATCCTTCCAGAATCTGGAGGGTCTGGGCGTGCAGGGCGTGGTGGACGGTCACGCCGTGGTGGTGGGACGCCAGAGTTTGTTGGCCGACTGGGGCATCCAACTCCCGGAGACCTTGCGCGAGGCCATGTCTGCTGCGAACACCCAAGGTGCCACCGCCGTGGCAGTGGCCTGGGACGGTGCGGCCCACGGAGTTCTGGTGGTCTCGGACACCGTCAAGGCCACCAGCACCCACGCCGTGCAGCAGTTCCAGCAACTGGGCCTGACCCCGGTGCTGTTGACCGGTGACAACAAGACGGTGGCTGAGCGTGTGGCCCAGCAGGTGGGGATCCACAAGGTCATGGCGGAGGTGCTTCCGGCAGACAAGGTGGAGGCTGTTCGATCCTTGCAGGATCAGGGCAAGGTGGTGGCCATGGTGGGCGACGGCGTCAACGATGCCCCCGCGCTGGCCCAGGCAGACCTGGGCTTGGCCATGGGAACCGGCACGGATGCCGCAATCCAGGCTGCTGACATCACCCTGGTCACCGGAGACCTGCGTACAGCCGCCGATGCCATCAAGCTCTCCCGCCGCACGTTGCGCACCATCAAGGGCAATCTGTTCTGGGCCTTCGCCTACAACACGGCCATGATCCCGCTGGCGGCATTCGGGCTGCTCAACCCCATGTTGGCGGGGGCTGCCATGGCGTTCTCCAGCGTTTTTGTGGTCTCCAACAGTTTGCGGCTGCGTTCCTTCACCCCCAGGCACGGCAAGCCCGCCACCCACACCACCCCGCCAACCCACGCCGCACCGGAACCGACTGCAGGAGTGACTCGATGACTGAACCCACCGGCGTCGTACCGGAGGCCACCACCGCAACCGAACACGCCCACTACGGTTACATGAGTGAAAAGGCCAAATATCTGGCTCGGCTCAAGCGCATTGAGGGTCAGGCGCGCGGAATCCACCGCATGGTGGAGGAGGACACCTACTGCATCGACATCCTGACCCAGGTTTCGGCCATGACCAGCGCCCTGGAAAACCTGGGCCTGGCTTTGCTGGATGACCACCTCAAACATTGCGTGCTGGAAGCAGCTCAACAGGGCGGGCCGGAGGCGGAGGCCAAGTTGGCGGAGGCATCAGCGGCCATCGCTCGCTTGGTGAAGTCCTGAGCCTCCGGGGCCTGGGCCTCATACGACCATCGAAGGTACGCGTTTGGCCGGCATGAAGCCTTGAATCGGGACAAACGCGTACCCCGGTTCTCAATCGGGATGCACCGACCGGCAGACTGAGTCCATGAGCACCTCACAACTCGCCCGGGACCCCCTGCCTCTCCAGGGAAAAACAGTGTTGATCACAGGTGTCAGCCGACGAGCCGGCATCGGGTATGCCACAGCATGTCGCGCGGTGGCGTGGGGTGCCAACGTGTTTTGCCATCACTTCTCCCCGCACGACGACCTCCAGCCCTGGGGCGGCGACGACATCGGAGCCGTGCTGGATGGAGTCCGGCAACACCTGGTGGGTTCAGCCCGAGTGGAGGATTTTCATGCGGACCTGGCAGATCACCAAGCACCGGCTCAGGTGATGGCGGCGGCCCGTACGGAGTTCGGGCAAGTGGACGGGTTGGTCTGCAACCAAGCGGTGAGTGGTTCGGACGGCGCCCTGAGCACCATCACTGCCCGGGACCTGGACCATCACTGGGCCGTGAACGCGAGGGCGTCGTTGCTCCTGACCCAGGCTTTCGCCGCGCAAGATGCACCGGGAGCGGTGGTTTTCATGACCTCCGGTCAGGGCCAAGGCCCCATGCCGCAGGAGGTCGCCTACGCCACATCCAAGGCAGCAGTTGCAGGGATCACCACCACACTTGCCCACGAACTTGCACCGGCCGGAATCCGCATCAACACCGTCAACCCCGGCCCCGTGGACACCGGCTACCTGGAACCTGGGGCCAAGAATCAGCTGATGCCCATGTTCCCGTTCGGCCGATGGGGCGAACCCGACGACCCCGCTCGCCTGATCACCTGGTTGCTCACCGAAGAAGCCGCCTGGATCACCGGCCAGGTCATCAACTCGGAGGGTGGCTTCACCCGCTGATCGCTTTCACCAGGACGTCACAGTTGCGGCAGCAGTGGTTCGACGACGACGGCCGGTGGGTCCTGCGTCGTCGTCGTTGCTGGGTTGGCGGTTTCTCCGTTGACCCAGGCCAGGAACTCGACCGCGGTGAACACCGGTTTTCCGAACTTGGCGGCGTTCTGTGCCTTGCGGGACTGGGAACCGGCCTCTGCGGAGATCAGGACGTCGCAACGGGTCTTGGTCACGTTGGCCACTGGTGCCAGGCCTGCGGAGACAGCCAAGATCTCCATGTCATAGCGCTCCAACACCCGACCCTCTGAATCCTGTGCCGTACCGGTGAAACACACTCGCGTGCCAGGTTGCAGGACGGAGTCGATGGTGTGCTGCGGGGTGTCATGGTAGGTGGAATCCAGGACTGTGATTCCGGTCTGCTCCTCCACCACCTGCACCACAGCCTGAGCCGTCGGGTCGAGCCGCGAGCGCTGAGCAGCCTGGGTGAGCATGGCGGCCAGTGCGGACTCCGCAGTTTCACCCCGGTCGCCAGGGGTGACAAGGAACCGCACCGGGCCATGTGCCCCTGAGTTGGGATGACGCGGCAGGACGTAACCCGGTCGGCCGGCCGGGGTGGAGAAGGTGTCTGCGCTGCGGTGGTGGGGTTCGGCGCCCCGCGCGATGTCACGGATGGCCCGGGCACGTTCCAGTGCTGTGGGCGCATACAGGCGCTGGCGTTGTTCAAGGTCGGCGCCATCCACATGGAGATCACGTCCCAAAGGCATGGTGACCACAGACCCCATGCGTTTGAGTTCGTGATCCAGCCAGCCCAGGTCCCGGTCGATGTTCGGACCCACCGGTGTACGCCCCGCCAGGTACGGCTCCAGCGCAGCCCAGGCCTCCGTCAGAAGAGGGGCCAACTGGACGTCCCCGGCGGTGATGCCGAAATCGTGACGAGCCTGACCCATGTCCCGGGTGGGGTTGACCAGAGTGGTGAGCTCCACGCCGTCGTCAGTGATCACTGCAATCTCAGCAGGCCGCGGACGCCACCGCTGCCCCACGTCCCCCACCGTGCACATTCCGATGTAGACGTTGCCCAGCGTTTGTGAGGACTCGGCGCGTTCGGTGGCCAGGAAACGGCGCACCCGCTGATCCACCTTGAGATCCTTGGCCAACACATCCCGGCGCAGCACCAGACCCTCCATGGACGTGCAGCGGCTCAACGCCACGTAGAGCTGACCGTCAGCAAAAGTGCCGCCCGTCAGATCCACCACCACCCGGTCCAAGGTCTGACCCTGACTCTTGTGAATGGTCACCGCCCATGCCAGGCGGAAGGGCAACTGGGTGTAGGTGCCGATCAGGTCATGACTGAGCACCCCGTTGTGAACCGTGGGTCGGGTGACCTCCCACTGGTGGGGGTGGACCTCCGCCTGCATGCCATCCGGCAACTCAACCACCACCACCTGCTCCCCGGATTCCCGGTACTGGTCCACGATCTTGGCAATGGTCCCGTTGACCCAACGGTCCCAGGGATCGTTGGTGAGCATCATGATCTGCGCACCCACTTTGAACCGCAGATGATCATCCGTAGGTTTCTCAAACCCGTCCACGTCCCCCGTGACCTGGGCAAAGTGCGATACCTCGGGTTCGCTCAACTGCTCCAACATGCTGCGGTTACGGGATGTGGCCATGCGGTTGGTGGTGGTCAACGTCAGCCAGAACTCGTGCAGCGGCGGCACGAACTCCCGGTCGGTACGGGTGTTCAGCTCCTGACGCGCCTCCTGCAGCAAAGACCCCTCCCGCACGGCGTTGAGGATCTCCACCAGCCGGTTGTCCCCCACCTGCCGGAACACACGCGTCAGTTCCACCGTGGGAAATCGCTCCCGATTGAATTTGTGTGCGGCAAAAAAATAGGGGGACGTGTAGGTGGTTTCAAAGTAGGCGCGCTCGCCATCGGCCACCACCGGCGGCAGCTGGTACAGGTCTCCCACCAGCACCATCTGCACACCGCCAAAGGGCTCCCCCGGTTTGGGGCCGAAACGCTGCAAGGCCACGGCCAGACAGTCAAAGAGGTCAGCACGCACCATGGAGGCTTCGTCAATGATCAGCGTGTGCAGTTCCTTCAGCGTTGCCGCAAACCGCCCCGGGTAGTAGCCACTGCCACGCACCAGCTCCGGGCTCATGGAGGACGGGAAACTGAACAGACGATGGATGGTGTACCCACCCACGTTCAACGCCGCGATGCCGGTGGGTGCCACCACCACAACATTGCGCTGAGTGCTCGCCAGAAAACGCCTGATCAGCGTGGACTTACCAGTGCCTGCTTTACCCGTCAGGAACAGGTTCTCGCCATGGTGGAGTCGGGCCAGGGCGTCATCGAACTCGTCCGTGTGGACGAATGATTCAGGCACCCTGTGACTCTGAAACCTGGAGGACCAGCGTCCCGTCCTCCTGGACCTCCGGGGCGCAGGCAGCCAAATTCACGACGACGGCGTGCGCGTGCTCCCTCAGTTCGGCAGCCTCATGGGATGTGGCCACAGCCAACACCTTGGAACCTGCCGCCAGGCCGGCTTTGAGCCCTGCGGGCGCATCTTCCACCACCAGGCAACGTGCGGGGTCGACCCCCAAAATCTCCGCAGCGCGCAGGTACCCTTCCGGATCCGGCTTACCCGTGGAAACGTCCTCTGCGGTGACCAGCGTGTCCGGAACGGGCACACCTGCGGCAGCCAGACGCGCCGGCATCAGCTCACGATCTCCGCTGGTGACCGCTGCCCAGCGGCCCTTGGGAAGTTGCTGCAGCAGGTCACGGGCCCCAGGCAGTTCCACCACGGAGTCCAGGTCCTGCATCTCCAAATCGTGCAGTTCCGCCTCGGCCGCGGCCACCTGGTCCGCCGGGATGAAGTCGGCCAGGGTGTCTGCCGCGCGTCGACCGTGGCACACGGCCAGGATGGAGTCGGCGTCGTGCCCGTGACGGCCTGCCCACGTGGTCCACGACCGGTTCACCGCTGCGGTGGAGTCCACCAGGGTGCCGTCGATGTCGAACAGGATGGCATCCACTTCAAATCGCATGTCTCCACCGTACGTGCTGGGGGCTCACCGGCGCTTGACCGAACTTTGCGCACGGATAAATGCGATCCGGTGCAAGGAGCACGCGCTTATCCGTGCGCAAAGTTCGGGCTCGCGCCGGAACCGGCCCGCAGCGGCAATATGTTGCCGATTCAGAGACTGGGCCTGGGTGCAAGACCGTGGCTAGACCGTAACCGGCAAGATATTGCCTATCTGGTCGTGCCGGGAGCATAATCAGCAAGAATCAGCACAAACCGGCAAGATCCTGCCGCAAGGAGGGACATGGGAGACATCCATGATGCAGGACGCAACATCCGAGCCACGCGCAAAGACGCCGGTCTGACCCAACAGGAGCTGGCAGATCTGGCCGGAACATCGCAGCGGACTGTCCGATCCATAGAGAACGGAACCGGCAATCCATCCCTGGCCTACGTGGTGGCGGTCGCTCAGGTGTTGGGCCTAAGGGTCCTGGTGCAATGACGCGCGACTTCCATCAACTGCGCCAGGTCTCCACCGCGGAGGTCTACAAATCGGGAAAACTCGCGGGTACCTTGCAGCGCCAATCCGACAGCTCAACCGTTTTCACCTACCACCCGGACTACGTTCAAGATCACGGTGAGCCGGTCGCCTCCACCCTGCCTGTCAACACCACGCCCGTTGTGACGGCGGGTGGCGGGTTACCCCCATTTTTCGCGGGCCTGTTGCCCGAAGGACACCGGCTCACCGTTGTCCGAGATGCCGTGAAAACCAGCCTCGACGATGAACTGTCTCTGCTGTTGGCCGTGAGTGCCGACACCCCCGGCCAAGCACAACGTCACCTCGGAAGATGCAGTCGCAGCCCTCGCCCTTTGAAGGCTCGCCGTTGCGTCACGCGGAGCGGGAGCTGCGGGCATGGCGTTCCGTGCTCAGCTGACTCGAACTTTGCGCACGGATAAATGCGATCCGGTGCACGGAGCACGCACTCATCCGTGCACAAAGTCCTGGCCTGGGCCGGAACCGGCCCGGAAGCTGAGCCGGCACACAAGGTGCCCCCAGTGGGACTCGAACCCACACTTGGCGGATTTTAAGTCCGCTGCCTCTGCCGATTGGGCTATGGGGGCATGGGGCGGCCCCTCCCAAACCCCGACAGAACCCCACCTTGACGGTGGGATGCCGTTCACGGAGACGAAAGGGGCCGAACCCTCACACCATGATCAGAGCTTGATCTTGGTGCGCACCACTTCCTGGCCGGTGGCCGACTGGAAGTTCAGGCGCGGGTCACGCACGTGGCGGATGGGCGCGGTGTTGCGACCGAAGATCATGTTCAGACCCCATTCGGTGAACACACGAGACTTGTGCTCTATGGTGGGGATGGCAGCACCGTGGTACAGGCGGTGCATGGCCCAGGCCGGGAAGCCCTGGAACTCCACACCCTTGATGTTGGCCACACCCTTGTTCAGACCGAAGCCTGCAACGGCACCGATGTTCTCGTGGTAGTAGTCCTGCAGTTCGCGGCCTTCGCGAGCGGCCAGGATGTTCTTGACCATCACGTGTGCCTGACGCACGGCGTGCTGGGCGTTGGGCACGCAGAAGCCACCCACGCCACCACCGGAGAGATCCGGCACAGCGGCGGTGTCGCCGGCTGCCCAGGCCTTCTCGATGGGGCCGTCGTCGCCGGTGATGCGCAAGTCCGCACCGGCACGCACGCGGCCGCGCTCGTCCAGCGGGAAGTCCGAGCTCTTGGACAGCGGGTTGGCTGCCACACCGGCGGTCCAGATCAGGGTGTCCACGTCGATCTCGCCGGCCGGGGACTTGTCCTTCATGTTCATCAGCTTGAGGTGGTTGTCCACGGCGGAGTCCAGGGAGGTGTTCAGCAGAACCTCGATGCCGCGGGAGCGCAGGTGGGCCACAACCTTTTCCGCACGCTCCTTGGAGACCTCCGGCATGATCCGGTCCATGGCCTCGATCATCACAAAGCGGAGGTCAGAGACCTTCAGGCGGGGGTCACGGGCCACAGCGGTGCGGGCCATGTCCTCGAGCTCGGCGATGGTTTCCACACCGGCGAACCCGCCACCCACGACGGCGAAGGTCAGCGCGCGGCGGCGAACGGCGTCATCAGTGGTCTGGGAGGCAATGCCAATGCGCTCCAGAACCCAGTTGCGCACGGCCACGGCTTCCTCGATGGACTTCATGCCGATGGCGGATTCGCCCAGGCCCTCGATGGGGAAGGCACGGGTCACGGAACCGCCGGCCACCACGATTTCGTCGTAGGGGATTTCCAGGACGGGGCCGTCAGCGATGGTCTGGACGGTGGCCACGCGCTCGGCGTGGTTGATGCCGGTGACGCGACCGGAGACCAGCTCACAATCGCTGAGGTACTGCTGGTGGGAGACCACTGCGGAGCGAGCTTCGATGCTGCCCGCTGCGACCTCCGGGAGGAACGGCAGGTACATCATGTACGGGTTGGGGTCCACCACCGTGACGATGCCCCCGGAAGCCTTGATGCGCTTCTGAAGTTGCTGGGCGACGGTGAAGCCAACATAGCCACCGCCGACGATCAGGATCCGGTTCCGGTCCTTTGCCAAGAAATTGTCAACCATGCCCAAGAGTCTAAACGCAGACGACTGTGCACTGTGCGGCCAGGCCCCTACATCACAGCTTGTTTCGACTCACACCGTCATGGTTGACCAAAGTGTCCACAGGTCACGGTTTGCGCTTGAGCAACCACCGGATGTGCCAGGCGGCAGCACCTGTGAGGCCTGCGATCAGCACACCGAATCCAGCCAGGATGACAATGGGCAACGCCCCGGTGGAGTTCAGCGGTACCACGGGGTCGGGTGGAACTGCTTCGGCGGTGACGTCTTCCGTCAAGGGCATGGCGCTGGCTTGGGCACTTGCGGTGGAGGTGGCGTCATGGCGCCGGTGGATCTGGATCCATTCGGCAATGGAGCCCAGTGGCCCGTCCCCCTCCATGGGCGGCAGGTCCTCGCTCACCGCCGCGTTGACGTCCAGGATCCCGTACCCGTACAGCGGGTCACGTCCCGGGACACCGGCGTCTTGGGCCGAGGCCGTGATCCGGTAGGCGACTTCCTGGGCGCTGAGATCCGGGTACTTCTCCATGATCAGTGCCGCGGTTCCCGCCACGATCGGTGCAGCAGCAGAGGTCCCGGTCCACTCCCTGTACCCGTCCCCGGGTACCGCCCCCACCAGGTCTTCCGACGGTGCGGACACGGCAATGGAGATGCCCTGGGAGGAGGATTCCTCACCGGCCTGACCATTGCGTCCAACGCCACCCACGGTCAGCACACTGGGGATGGTGGCGGGAGCCCCCACTTGGGTGATGCCGTTGCCGCGGTTTCCGGCTGCGGCAATGATCAGGACGTCCTTCTCTTCGGCGTACTCGAAGGCGGAGTCCCAGGATTCCGGCCAGGTCTGTTGCGGGGAGCCCACGGACATGTTGATGATGTCCGCCCCGTTGTCCACGGCCCAGCGCACGGCGTCGGGAATTTGTTCGTCGGTGGAACGCACGTCGGAGCGTTCGGTGCCCAGCCAGGTGGAAACCGGCAGGATCTCTGCCTCCGGCGCCACGCCAATGACGCCCGTATTGCCTCCCACCCCTGTGCTACTGGATGAGCCGTGGCCCCGACCGGCTGCCACGGAGGCCACCATGGTGCCGTGCGGAGGTTCGGCACCCAGCCCCTCTTGGCCGTTGGAGGATCCCACGCCGGAGACGTCCGTGCCCTTGCCGACCGCGCCCTCCAGGTCCGGATGGGTGCCGTCCACGCCGGTGTCGATCACGGCGATCTTCACACCGTCCCCCGTGGCCTCGTCCCAGGCGTCACGGACACCGTACTGATCCAACCAGTACTCGGCCTGCCGCGCTTCCTGGGCATTGAGCGAACGCACGGAATCAAACGTGGGAATGTCCGTGGGATCGGTGATGGGGATCGACGGTGCCGGCCCGTCCGGGGCGGGTTGACCAGGGACCTGGGCAACCGGATGCGCGTGGGCCGGCGTGGCCAGGCCCGTTTCCCCGGATTCCCCCACGACAACGCCCGCCAACACACCTGTTGCAGCCACCACCCCGATGACCCCAACCCCCACGTAAGTGCGCATGCGCGTCATGACGGCCGTACGTGCCCCCGGCCTGGAGCTGCCCACCAGTGGTTTCCCGTGCTCCACGGCATTTTCCTGCTGTGGGGCGGGGCTTTGTGCGGTCCGGGGCTGGGGCATGGGGGTTCCGGTTCAGTCAGATGTCAGTGACAGTGCAATGCCGTCCAAAATATCGTGTTCGCTGGTGGTGGCCGAATGCACGCGCCCGGATGTCTCCTGCATGACACGTTCCAGGATTCGACCCCACACCAGCGCACCTCCCCCGATCACGTCCACACGTCCCGGGTGCATGAACGGCAACTCAGCGCGCTGCTCACGGGTCATCTCCGTGAGCTCGCGGCAGGCCGTCCGGATTTTCTGGGCCTCCAGCACGGTGCCGTTGAGGCGCTCGGCGTCGTAGTCATCCAGGCCCAGGGCATGGGCCGTGATGGTGGTGACCGATCCGGCCACGCCAACCAAGCTCTGGGTTTCTCCCAGCGGGACGGCCTGCAGGACGTGGTCAATGGCGCGGTCCACGTCCTCCAGAACGGCCTGCTGCTGGCGTTCCGTGGGCGGGTTGGAGCCAAGGTGGCGTTCAGTCATGCGCACGCAGCCCACATCCACGCTGCGGGCAGCGATGATGCCCTCTGAAGAACCCAGGACGAATTCTGTGGAACCACCGCCCAGATCCACCACCAGGACACGGTCCTCAGCGTTGGTGGGCGGGGCCACCAACGCTGCACCGGCAAAGGACAACGCGGCTTCCTCCTCACCGGAGATGACCTCCGGTTCCACGCCAAGGCGCTCGCGGATGCCGTTGACAAACACATGGCGATTACCGGCGTCCCGGGTGGCGGAGGTGGCTACAAAGCGCACGGACTCCACGCCGTGTTCCTTGAGCAGGCGCGCGTACTCCTCCGTGGCGGCAAAGGTCCGGTCCAGAGCCTCCTGTGCCAACCAACCAGTGGCGTCCACGCCCTGCCCCAACCGGACAATGGTGTTCAGCCGGACCACGTCCGTGAGGGTGGCTGCGGTTCCATCAACTCCGCCGCCGTTGCCAAGGTCGGCAATCAACAGGCGAATGGAGTTGGTACCGCAGTCAATGGCGCCAACGCGCATGGTCACGTCCTTCAGTCAGGGGGTGGTCTTCAAGCTGTGGTGGGGTTTCAAGCAGCAGCGTGGTCGCGACTCAGGCTTCACGCCAGGCGGGGTCACAGTGACACGTCTGGGGGTCCCAGGTCTCAGAAATCATCTGCAGGGTTTCATCCCCCAGCACGTTCACACCAGGACCTGCCGCCAGGGAATGACCCACCAGCACGTGCAGGCACTTCACGCGGGTGGGCATGCCGCCGGCGGAAATGCCGTCGATCTCCGGGACTTCACCGGTGCCTGAGGCCACCCGGACACGTTCCCGCTGTGCCAGGAAGTCTTGGTGCGAACTTTCATAGGAGGCAGCCAGCTCGGAATCCTCCGCCAGGCGGTCGGTCATGGCGTACATGGCACCTTCGGCCTCCAGACGGGACACGGCTGCCGTGATCACCGGGTGGGCCAGGTAGAACACGGTGGGGAACGGAGTCCCGTTGGCCAGTCGGGGGGCGGTGGCTGCCACCAGCGGGTTGCCGCACACACAGCGGGCCGGGATTTCGACGACGTCGCGCACCGTCCTGCCCAGCTGCCGGGAGAGGACCTGGAGATCCATCTCAGACGGGGTCAGGCTCTCCGTGGTGGTGTTCAAACCACGGGCTGCAGGGGTCCCGGTGGGCTGATCGGTTGAGTGCTGATCGGTCACGGGATGGCCTCAGTTCTGTTCCTGATCGGTGTTCTGGTTCTGGTTGTTGGGATCAGTGTTGTGATCCGCGTTCTGGCCCTGATCGGTGTTCTGATCCAGGCCACCGTTCTGGTCCTGCTCAACGTTCTGGTCCTGCGGCTCGGTTGTGGGGTCGGCCGTTGATTCCGGTGTTGCCACAGGGGCTGGACCACCACCCAGCTGCGGGAAGTTCTCCGCCTGGCTGGGGCTGGTGCGTTCCTGGGGCCACCCGGCATCCAGCACGGAACCCCACAGGGCATCGGCCCATGCCGCCCGTCCGGCTTCCTCCTGGACGGCCGAGGAGCGCGGCGCCTGGTCTCCCACGGCGTCACCGCCCACCACAAGGTAGGAGCGCTGACCGGGTTCCACCATGAGCAGGCGTTCACGGGCTTGCTGACGGATGTATTCGGGGTCCTCCCACAGCTGCACCTGGCGCTTGAGTTCATCGCGGGAGGTCTGGTTCTCGGAGATGCTCTGCTCCAACGCCTGGATCTCCGCACGCTGGTCCAGATAGATCTTGGTGGTGGGAGCTGCCAGGAACACGATCAGCAGGAACGTGACAAGCACCAGCAGCAGTCGTCGTCGGGAATTGAATCCGCGCGGCACTCCTGATGACAGTGACGGCTGCGCGGGATCCGTGCGCGCGCTGTGGTCATCGCCAGGGGGCACGTGATCTCTCCTGTGACGTGAAGGACGGGGTCGGACCGGGCGCCGCGGTGGCCCCAGGCACCGCGGCGTGCAGGAAGGACCTGCTGGTAGCGCGGCGCACGCGAAAGTCTAGTCCTCCCGCAGCTGAGCCGGTTGAAAAAAACACCGTGACCGCGCGGTGGAACCGGACGGTCACGGTGAAGGGTTCGCTGCGCGGGCTCGGCGCTCACGCGGTGAAACAGATGCTCACGCGGTGAAACGCGGGAAGGCGGTGGCGCCGGCGTAGACGGCAGACTCGCCCAGGGCTTCCTCGATGCGCAGCAGCTGGTTGTACTTGGCCACGCGCTCGGAACGGGCCGGGGCACCGGTCTTGATCTGACCGGCGTTGGTGGCCACGGCGATGTCCGCGATGGTGGTGTCCTCGGTCTCACCGGAGCGGTGGGAGACCATGCAGCGGAAGCTGTTGGTCTGAGCCAGGGTGATGGCCTCCAGGGTCTCCGTGAGGGAGCCGATCTGGTTGACCTTGACCAGCAGGGCGTTGGCAACCTGCTCGCGGATGCCGCGGGCCAGGAACTCGGGGTTGGTCACAAACAGGTCGTCACCAACCAGCTGGACCTGGCGACCCACGGAAGCGGTCAGGGAAGCCCAGCCCTCCCAGTCGTTCTCGTCCAGCGGGTCCTCGATGGAGACCAGCGGGTAGTCCTTGACCAGCTGCTCGTAGTAAGCGGCCATCTCTTCAGAGGTGCGCTGCTGGCCTTCGAACACGTAGGAGCCGTTCTCGAAGAACTCGGAGGAGGCCACGTCCAGGGCCAGGGCGATGTCCTTGCCCGGGGTGTAGCCGGCCTTCTCAATGGCTTCCAGGATCAGGTCCAGGGCAGCGCGGTTGGACTCCAGGTTGGGAGCGAATCCACCCTCATCACCCAGGCCGGTGTTCAGGTCACGGTCCTTGAGCACGGACTTCAGGGAGTGGTAGACCTCGGTTCCGGAGCGCACGGCCTCGGAGAAGGTGGCTGCACCGATCGGGGCGATCATGAACTCTTGGATGTCAACGTTGGAGTCCGCGTGGGAACCACCGTTGAGGATGTTCATCATGGGCACGGGCAAGACGTGGGCGTTGGGGCCGCCCAGGTACTTGTAGAGCGGCAGCTCAGCTTCATCGGCGGAGGCGCGGGCCACGGCCAGGGAGACGCCCAGGATGGCGTTGGCGCCCAGCTTGCCCTTGTTGGCGGTGCCATCCAGTTCCAGCATGGTGCGGTCGATCTGACGCTGGTCGGTGGATTCCAGGCCGATGATGGCTTCAGCGATTTCCTCGTTGACGGCCTCAACAGCGCCCAGGACACCCTTGCCCAGGTACACGGACTTGTCGCCGTCGCGGCGCTCAACGGCCTCGTGCTCACCGGTGGAGGCACCTGAGGGAACTGCTGCACGGCCGAAGGAACCGTCCTCCAGGCGCACCTCGCATTCCACGGTGGGGTTGCCACGGGAATCCAGGATCTGACGGGCGTGGACATCGATGATCATTGCCATGGGACGTGCTCCTCTGCTGATACGTCGGCTAGTTTCCCAACCCCGGTGCTCGGGCATCTCTGCGAGCAGGTGCAGCGGCTTGTGGGCCGCCCGATCCGCTCACGCGGGGCAGACTGATCCAAGCCTAACCACCGCAGGAGCCGCCCATGGCATTGTTGCCTGACGTTCGCCGTGAGGTGAGCCACCAGCTGCCGTGTGACGCGCCGTTGGATCCCCCGTCACACGCGGTCGGCAACGCCGCCTCATGCTTGTTCGGTGTACCGCCGCGCGGCGGCTCGCAGTGCCCGCTCGGCATCCAGACCGGCTGCAGAGCCGTGGCGCACCAACTCAAAGAGTTGCTGTCCCAGTTCTTCCTCGTCCGCGGCCGGCACGACGTCGTCGCTCACCGCAGGTGCGGCCGGTTCCAGTCCGTGTCGGCGCGCTTTGGAGAGGACCTTGTCCGCGTACTGCAGAGCGGGCAGCCCCGGTGGCACCCCGTCGAACGGGCCGCTGCGTTCCGGTTTCTCCTGTTTCTTCAATTCCTCCCACCGGGAATGCAGGGCGGCATTGGAGGCCTCAGTGCCCAACGTGTCCTGGTAGTCCTGAGCGAAGACCTGCGGGTGGCGGCGCACCAGCTTGGCGGTGATGGCCTCCAGAACATCGGCCACGGTGAATCCACCGTCCTCCGGTGAGCGTTCCTGGGCCACTCGGGCGTGGAAGACCACCTGCAGCAGCAGGTCCCCCAGTTCCTCCACCAGCTCTTCACGGTGGGCTCGCGGACCGCCGGGGGCCTCAACGGCCTCAATGACCTCGTAGGACTCCTCAATCAGGTACTTCAGCAGAGACTCGTGTGTTTGGCGTGCATCCCATGTGCAGCCGCCCGGTGAGCGCAACTGATCCATGACGTGGACCAGGTGCGTGAACTTCTCCCCCACGGCCGCAGGTTTTATTGACTGGACGGCGGCAGTGTCCGGGACCTGCCGGTCACCCGGGGTGTTGTCCTGATCCACACTCACCACTGACCGTCCGCATCCAGCTGATCGTGCCCCGCCGGAAACTCTTGACCGCCCAGCAACTCTTGATCGGCCAGCAGGTCCCCCAAACCCAACTGCGTGCCGGCATCCCGCAGGGCCGCGAACTCCTCCGTGATGCGGGCCTCCAGCATGACGCGGTGGTCCAGGGGCACAAACGCGGTCTGAGCGGCATTGCGCTGCAAGGTCTCCACATCGTCCATGGAGAACCCGTGCAGATTCACCAGACGCCCCAACTCATCGGAGATCTCCGTCCCGGAGACCAGCCGGTTGTCCGGTCCCAAGGACACGCGGAACCCTGCGCGGTGCAAGAACCCCACGGGGTGAGTTGCCGTGCCAGGGCCCAGGACCCGCACCAGGTTCTCCGGAGGGTTCCAGGTGGGAGTTGCGTGGGTCTGCCGGTTGGACTCGGGGCAGACTTCCAAGACGATGCCACGGTCCCGGACCCACGTGGCCACCGGACCCAGATCGATGGACACGTCTCCGTCAGCGGCATCCGTGAGCGTGATGTCCTCCACGATGCGAACACCGTGGCCCAAACGCAGCGCCCGCCCGTCCACCACAGCACCTCGGATGGACTCGATCCCGGCTGCTTCACCGGCGTGCAGCGTCACGGGAATGAGGTTCTGTGCCAACAGGTCCAGGGCTTCTTGATGCTGGCCGGGCAGGAAACCGTCCTCCGGCCCTGCCAAATCGAATCCGAGCACACCCCCGGGGGCCACGGGATCGTAGCGGTCCACCACCAGTTGAGCGATCTCCAGGGACCGGTTGTTCTGCCGCATGGCACACAGCAGCTGGCCCACGGAAATCTCATGTCCTTCAGCCGCGGCGGCCTCGATGCCCTCGGTCAGTCCGGCCTGCACAGCCTCAACCGCGTCCGTGAGGGAGAGTCCCTGAGCCTGATGCTGTTCGGGAGCCCACCGGACCTCGGCGTGGATCACGCCGTCATCCACGTAGTCCTCCACGGCCTCCCGTGCCACCCGACGCAGTGCGTCCGCACTCTGCAACACGGCCAGCGTGTGCTCAAAGGTGGTCAGGTAGGACTCCAGGGACCCGGAGTTGCCGGCTTCCACCATCCAACGCGTCAGTTCCGCACCGGTCTCCACGGGCAACGAATGGTTCACACTCCGGGCCAAGTCAACCACCGTGGCCGGGCGCAGACTGCCGTCCAGGTGGTCATGCAGGCTGATCTTGGGCAACGCGCGCAGGATGCCACCGTGCCCGGACTCAACGTCGGGATCTGGGGTGTTCTGGGATTCAGTCATGGGATGAGTTTCCTTGCATCAGATGGTGGAACTGGGATGGATGGCACCACACACGACGACGGCGCCGCCCCGCCTTGTCAGCTCGGGCCGGCGCCGTCGTGGTTGCGGGATCGGATCAGTAGTTCCAGTCCTGCAGGGCGTCGTTCATGTGCTGCGGGATGTTGGCGCCCGTACGGGGGTACATCCGCAGTTCCTCCACGTAGTTCTGGGAGGGCAGGCGCTCCTCGTAGCGCACAAAGGCTTCCTCGTCCGAGTAGTTAAAGGAGACCTCCGGGGGAATACCCGGGCGGAAGCGGAACATGACGGCCAGCGGCGCGCCCTCACCTTCCACGTAGGAGTCGTCCTTGAGCTCCTGAACCTTCAGCTCCTCTTCCGGCACCAGATCAAAGGTTCCGCGCTGGTCCCAGAAGCCACCCTGGCGCACGTGGGTCAAGGCGTCGTAATACGAACCCAACGTGCGCACGCGGATCAACACCGTGGAGACATCACGAGCGGTGCCCTCCGGGCCGAACAGCCGCTTCTGCACCCCGGCCACTCGGCTCAGCACATCGGCCTCGCTGAGCACCTTGTTGCCCTCTGCCAGCCGGTCCTGGGACGGAGCTGTTCCAGCGGCCTCACCGGCGCGGTAAGACGGTGAAACGTCTGCCCCGCGTGCCACGGAAGGAGCATCGGCGTCGTTGCCGCCGCCCGAGCGGGCTCCGGCACCGGCGGCTGCACCTGCTGCTGCCGCACCGGTGACCTGACCGCCGGAGCGGCCTGCGTTGTCGTCACGCCATTCGTCGTGATCCACGTGATCCGGGAGATCCTGAAACTCAGAGCGGCGGGTGTCCTGGTTGCCGGTGTCCCCGTCAACCTGCTGGCCCTGGGCGCTGTGGGTATCAGCGGACTGGTCACGCTGATCCCGCACGGGCTCAAGGTCGGTGGAGCGCTGGTGGTCATCGGCAGAACGGTTGGGGTTCTGCGCGGTGCGGCCCTCTTCTTCACGTCCCTGAGCGGCAGCAGCAGCCAGGGCGCCACCGCCCACACCTGCGGCGGCAACACCGGTACCGGAAGCGCGACCATCAGCCGCTGCGTCCTGGTCGGCACCCTGAGAGGTCTGACCTGCGGACTGAAGGTTCTGACCACCGGTCTGGCCCTGTTGATCTGCCGAGCCAACGTTCTGACCAGCAGATGCGTTCTGCCCGGCGGCCTGCCATGCGCCGGCATTGTCCGCGGACTGGCCCGCACGCTGCTGGTCTGCGTTGGTCTGCTGCTCCGCGTTGGCCGCCTCAGATGTACCGGGCTGCTGCGATGTGCCGACCTGCTGCGATGCTGCGTCCTCGCGGGTTGCAGTGCCGTCCTGGACACCCTGACCGGACCGACCGCCCTGACCGGACTGACCGCCCTGTGCGGGCTGGCCTGCTGCGCCGCCGTTGACCTGGTAGGTCTCCGTGCGGTTGGGGCCTGAGGGGTAGGCGTAGTCCACCGTCACGGTGCCCTGCTGGGCGGTGATGATCACGGTGCGCCACGCACCGCTTTCCTGGGACATGGACTCGGTGTAGAGCGCCGCAACGTCGTTGAACATGGTGTGGTTCTGGTCCACCACACCGGAATCCGTGTCCACCGAGCCGTTGACGTTGCGCTCGGTCTGCTGGTTCATGGTGTTCCCGCGCTGAACCAAGGAGAGCTTTCCGCCCTGGGCGCCGTCAGCCAGCAACCGGTTGATCAGGTTGCGCAGCGGACCCTGGGTGGGCAGGGGCTTGGCGGGCTGGGCTGCCTCCTGCTGGGGTGCCTGTTCGGCCTGGGGCTCTGAGTTCGACTTCTTGCTGAAAAGTCCCACGGTGCTGGTCCTCCCGTGCTCCTGTGTTCAGGATTGGTTGCGGTTTGTGATTGTTGACTCCACCCTACAAGTCCTTGACGTCAACACGACTCAGCAGGACGTTCGCCCTGGGCTCGCCGTCTGACTGCACCTGTTCCACGGTGAAGGCCGACTCCACCGTGCGTGCTGCCCGCTCCAGGGCTTCCGGGGTGTCCGTGTGCAGCGTGGCCAGGACCTCCCCCTGACTCACTCGATCCCCTGGCTTGACGTGCAGGATCACACCGGCGCCCGGTTGCACGGCATCCTCCTTGCGCGCCCGTCCGGCACCCAGCGCCCAGGACGCCAGCCCGATCTGCAGAGCATCCACGCCGGTCACCACACCGTCGTGGGTGGCTGTCACCGTGTGGTGATGACGCGCTTGAGGCAGTGAAGCATCCGGATCTCCACCTTGCGCGCGGATCATGGCCCGCCACGTGTCCATGGCGCGGCCGTCTTGCAACGCCACGGCGGGATCGGCGTCAATGTCTGCGGCCTGCAGCATTTCTGCAGCCAGCGCCAGCGTCAATTCGACGACGTCCGCGGGGCCACCTCCCGCCAGAACCTCCACTGCTTCCTGGACCTCGCAGGCATTGCCCACGGCCATTCCCAGCGGGGTGGACATCTCCGTGAGCAGTGCCACGGTGTGCACACCGGCATCCGTGCCCAACGCCACCATGGTGCGCGCCAGTTCCTGGGCCGCTTCCTGGGTTTTCATGAAGGCACCGGATCCCACCTTCACGTCCAGGACCAGGGCGTCAGCACCTTCCGCAATCTTCTTGGACATGATGGAGGATGCGATCAACGGGATGGCCTCAACCGTTGCCGTGACGTCACGTAGTGCGTAGAGCTTCTTGTCCGCCGGTGCCAGGTCTCCCCCGGCAGCGCACACCACGGCTCCCACGGTTTCCAGCTGTTCCACCAACTGACGGTGGGCAACTTCCGCCTGCCAGCCGGGGATGGTCTCCAGCTTGTCCAGCGTGCCGCCGGTATGTCCAAGACCCCGCCCGGACAGTTGCGGCACGGCCACCCCGTGCGCGGCCACCAAGGGTGCCAGAGACAACGTGATCTTGTCCCCCACGCCCCCGGTGGAGTGTTTGTCCACGGTGGGCAGGCGCCTGCCGTTGCGGCGCAAACCGGAGAAATCCATGCGCTGCCCGGAGTTGATCATGGCATGGGTCCAGGCCGTGGTCTCCTCCCGCTGCATGCCGTTGAAGAAGATGACCATGGCCAGTGCTGCCATCTGTTCCTCCGCAACGTCACCACGCACATAGGCATCCAGCACCCAGTCGATCTGGCCTGGGCTCAACACACCCCCGTCACGTTTGGTGCGGATCACGTCAACGGCGGTGAACTCACCGCGGGATTCTGGCGACACGGTGCGTCGGCCCCTCAGAGGTTTTGCGGACCAAAGGCGTCCGGCAGGACCTGGTCCATGGATCTGATGCCGGAGACGGTCAGCAGTTGCATCTCAGGTGCGCGGTGTTCGTAGAGCAACTGCCGGCACCGACCACACGGCATGAGCACCTGACCGTGACCGTCCACGCACACAAAGTGGGTGAGTTTGCCACCACCGCTGGCATGCAGAGAGCTGACCAGTCCACATTCAGCACAGAGGGTCACACCGTAGCTGGCGTTCTCCACGTTGCAGCCGGTGACCGTGCGTCCATCATCCGTGACAGCCGCCGCCCCCACCGGGTAGTTGGAGTACGGGACGTAGGCGTGGGTCATGATTTCCCGCGCCGCTTCCAGCAGTCCGTCCCAGGGCTCGCCCCGGCTCTGCTCACCGGGGGACGACGACGCCGCAGGTTCGGCACTCAGGTGAGCATCGGCGTCGTCGTGAGAACCGTTGTGCATGATGGGCATCCTCCTGTTGAGAGCAAAGGTGTGGCTGAGCCCCACTATTCCTTGACGTAGGGCTGTCCGGAAGCGGCCGGGCCACGGGAGGCCCCCACCAACCCGGCCACGGCCAGGATGGTGATGATGTACGGGAGCATGGCCAGGAACTGGCTGGGCATTTCCGTGCCCAGGAAGGAGAGCACGGACTGCAGGTTGGAGGTGAAGCCGAACAGCAGGGCTGCCAGGAATGCGCCAATGGGATTCCATCGGCCAAAGATCAAGGCGGCCAAGGCGATGTAACCGGCACCGGATGTCATGTCACGGGTGAAGGAGGTGACGGAGACCAGCGTGTAGAAGGAACCGCCGATGCCTGCGATCAAACCACCCAACAACACGTTCAGGAAGCGCATGCGGTTGACGTTGATGCCCAAGGTGTCCGCAGCCTTGGGGTGTTCGCCAATGGCGCGAGTGCGCAGGCCCCAGCGGGTGCGGTAGACCGCGAACCACACGATGGGAATGGCCAGCCACATGAAGTAGCCCACGATCGACTGATCGAACAGGATCCGGCCCACCAGCGGGAGATCGCTCAGGAACGGGATCGAGTAGGACGGAAGACGTGGCGGGGAGTTGAACCGGCCCGAATCCGATTCCAACAGGGTGGCGAACAGGAATCCGGTCAGACCGGAGACCAGCACGTTGAGGACCACACCCACAATCACCTGGTTCACCCGGTAGGTGATGGAGAACACCGCCAGCACCAGGGAGACCAGGGCAGCACCGATCATGGCGGCCAAAAGACCCACCCACGCGTTGCCGGACAGGGATCCGGCCACGGCGGCGGAGAAGGCGCCGAACAGCAGCTGGCCCTCGATCGCAATGTTGACCACACCGGAGCGTTCACACATCAGCCCGCCCAGCGAGCCGAAGACCAGGGGCACGGACAGCGCTACGCCACCGGCCAACAGACCGGTGAGGGACACCGACGGCGTACGTGCTGAGCCCACCACCCACACCAGGAAGCCTGCGACGAACAAGAATCCAAAGACCACCACGGCCCAGGTGGGGGTCAGACGCCCCGAGCGCACACGCAGGAAGGCGAACACGGTGAGCCCCACAAAAGCCGCAGTG
>NZ_JROX01000467.1:0-465 GCF_000800955.1 Kocuria sp. ZOR0020 | reverse complement strand
CCGGGATCCAGGGTCCGCACGATGTCCCACACCACCGAGTAGGAGGGGACCGGCCACCTCCGGGCGGCGCAGATGCCGGTGACTTTGCGATGGATCGTGGCGATGGCCGGCCGCGGCTTGCTCAGTGCCAGGCCCTCGATCAGGTGGACGAGGTCGGGCGGAAGGCGGCGGGAGCCGGTGTCCGCTCGCGAGGCTGTCTCCAGGCCCGCGTAGCCGTCGGCGCGGTAGCGGGCGTGCCAGCGCTCCAGGGTCCGCAGCCCAACATCGGTCTCGCGAGCTAAGCGCGCGAGGGGCACCTGGTCCTCGACGTGGAGCCTGAGGATTCGCCACCGCGCTCGAGCGTCCACGACGCACCTACTGCACGAGGCTCTCGCGGCCACGCTGCGCGCGCTCAAGGGCGCGGTAGACCGTGGAGCGGCCCACGCTGAACAGCTCGGCCAGCTCGCCCACGGTGTGCTCGTCGGC
>NZ_JROX01000466.1:0-242 GCF_000800955.1 Kocuria sp. ZOR0020 | reverse complement strand
CTGACTTTTTTTTCACGCAAAAGAACAAAAGATTAAAATATATATGATAAATTAATATAGGCTTCGCCTTTTTTCACTTCGTTTCAAAATCTAAAAATCAAGGTCAAAAGAAAAAGTCAAAACCATTGAATTGAGGTTCTAAATTTAAACTCCCTGCGTTGCTCTTGTCGCTCCGCTTGTACACTCTGATTTTATATTAGATACATTCTGCCACTAAAAAGAACTCCCTAACGGTCGTGGCT
>NZ_JROX01000074.1:0-1812 GCF_000800955.1 Kocuria sp. ZOR0020 | reverse complement strand
TTGTCATGTTGGTAGTGGCAGGTGTGACGGTGTGGGGCGGCTTGGTCGCCTCCATCGTGAACCTGCGCCGCAACCCGGATCAGGGCGGGGACGCGTGAGTCCCACCCGCAGCATCTGAGTGTTGGCACTCCAGGACTGTGGCCACCGAACCGTCTGGTTCGGTGGCCACAGTCATTGTCCGCTCCATCAGGTGCTCAGAGCGGATCAGGTGAGGATGATGCCGCCCGGGTGAGGCGCCGGCGTCGTCGTTGCCGGGTGGCATCCAGGATCAGCACTGCAACCGCTGCTCACACAATGCTGAAGCCCAGCCAACGTTCCCGCGGCATGGCCTCCTGCAGGATCACCACGGCAATCAGGAACTGCATGATGGGGGCGATGTACTGCAGCATGCCGACGGTGCTCAACGGCAGCCGCGCTGCTGCAAGACCGAACAGCAGCAACGGGACCACTGTGACCACGCCGGTTGAGGCCAACAGAAGCGTGTGCGCCCAACTGTGACCCCACAGCGTCAGATCCCCGTTCACGGCCTGGCGGGCGATGATCACAACGGCAACGGGCATGATGGCCAGCGTTTCAACCGTCATGGCCACCAGGGCAGGCCAGTTGGCGCCCAGCATGGATTTGGTCAGGCCGTACAGGCCAAAGGTGAAAGCCAGGCCCAGGGAGAGCCACGGGACCTGGCCGTAGAACACGGACATCACGGCCACTGCCGCCGCCCCCAGGCCCACCGCCGCCCACTGCAGGCGCCGCAACCGCTCCCGTAGGACCAACACACCCAGGCTGATGGCCACAATGGGGTTGGGTGAACACCGCCAGGAAACGGCCGAACTGGCCGAAAACTGCCAGCAGCACCAGGCACAACAGCAAGGCGAAAATCACCCGCAGGGAGACGATCTCCCATGCACCGGCAGGTGCGAGCGCCACGAAGTACAGGGCAACAACCCCCACAGCCCGTAAGCGCTCGCACCAAAGAGCAGTCCGCGGCGTCCTTCAGCGGCCGGGCGGACAGCTGTCCGTTTGCTCAAACAGTCACTGACCTGTCACAGGCCGAAGAAGCGGCTGAAGAAGCCCTTCTTGCGGGGCTGATCGTCCTGTTCGGTGGTCTCTGCCGGGGCGTCCTGAACCTCGACGGTGTCCTGAGTGTCGTCGGTGCGCTGGGCATCCAGTGCAAGGCCGGGCTCTTCCTGAACAGGACGCGCGGTGGCGGGTTCCTCCACACGGGGCTGCACCACGGCAGGCTGCTCACCGGCGGATTCACGCTGCTGATCGGCATCCTCCGTGCCGGTGTGCTTCTGGGACTCGCTCTCCACGGCTGCATCCAGCTCCGCAGCAAAGTCCTCGTCCTGGGACTCGACCCGATCTGTGGCCTCTGCGGGTTCGGTGCCCTGGGCTGGCTCAGTGGACCCGGCTGCCTCCGTGGACTCGGCTGGCTCGATGACCTGGGGAGCCTGCTCCGAGGGCTGCTGTGCATCGCGGTCCTCGGCCAAGGACGGCACCGTGGTGGTGGTGACTTCCCCGGGAGCGACGTCGCGGCGCGGCTCTTGATCGTAGGGCAGGTCCTGATCCGGTTCCGTGGAGGCACCGGGGACCGGTGCTTCCAGGTCCTCCTGGGACAGCTCAGCAGGCAGGGGCTGCTGGTCCTCGGCCTGGGTGCTGGTCTCGGCAGAAGCCTGGGTGGCGGCGTCGTCGGTGTCGATCTCGGCGTGAGTGTCAACATCCATGCCCGCGGTACCGGCACCGGCTGCGGCAGCAGTGGCCTCACGGCGGGAGGCTTCCTGTTCCTCTCGGGCGGCGGTGTCCCGGGCGGCTTGC
>NZ_JROX01000073.1:0-11576 GCF_000800955.1 Kocuria sp. ZOR0020 | reverse complement strand
CCTGCCACTACCAACATGACAATGGCTGATGCGCTCATCGGGTGGCCTCCTCTCCCGTGTTGGTCGTATCAGATGCAGTCGCTTCCGCCGGCTGGGTGGCCCAGGGCTCCGGGGTGGTTGCGGCGGCGTCGTCGTTCCAGGGGGTGCCGTTGCGCACGGCACTGCTGGTGATGGTGGCCAGGGAACCGGTGGTCAGGTACTTCTGATCCACTCCGGGATCCAGCACCGGCAACGACGGCGACGGCTGTGCGCCACGCGAGCGTTGGGACCACGGCACCCTGGCCAGGATCAGGGAGATGACAACCAGGCTGATGGCCATGCCCCAACCGAAGGTGGCCACGTACCAACCCGGGAAGTCGCCGTAACCCTCGGTGAGCACGGTGGTCAGCTGACCGATGATGGTGTAGCCCAAGACCACAACCGCCACACCGCCGATGAAGATCATCCACGTCCGGCCCACCTTGAAGGCAGAGACCGCGTTGAGGTGATCGCGCAAACCGGGCAGGGCGGACAGACCCGAGGACAACAGGATCACTGCCACGAGGGAGGCTGCCACAATGCCGAAGTTGTTCACGAAGGCGTCCGTGATGTCCAGCAGGTTCAGGCCTGTGGTGGTGGGGAACAGCAGCAGGGAGGCTGCCGCCAGCGGGACGATCACGGCCACGGTGCCGGCAATGCGGTTCAGGCCCAGCTTGTCCTGAACACCGGCAATGATCACTTCCACGATCGAGATCAGGGAGGTGAAACCGGCAAAGGTCAGGGCGCCGAAGAACAGGACACCCAGAAGGCCCCCGAACGGAGCTTGCGAGACGATGGTGGGGAAGGCGATGAAGGCCAGGCCGATACCACCGGAGACCACCTCGCTCACACCGACGCCGGAGGCAGTAGCCATGAAGCCCAGGGCGGCGAACACGCCGATACCGGCCAGGATCTCAAAGCTGGAGTTGGCGAAGCCGACCACCAGAGCGGTGCTGGTCAGATCCGAACGCCGCTTGAGGTAGGAGGCGTAGGTGACCATGATGCCGAAGCCCACGGACAGGGAGAAGAAGATCTGACCGTAGGCGGCCATCCACACAGCACTGTTGCCCAGTGCAGACCAGTCCGGGGTGAACAGGGCATCCAGACCGGCGGCTGCACCGTCCAGGGTCAGGGCCATGATCACCATGGCGGCGAACATGACCAACAACAGCGGAATGAAGATCACGTTGAAGCGGCCGATGCCCTTCTGCACACCCAGTGCCATGACCACCAGCAGCGCCAGCCACACAATGGCCAGACCGATCAGAACCTGGGGAACAAAGTCCAGGGCGGGGCCGACCTCGTCAGCAACCTGGAGGTACTGGCCCATGAAGAAGACCTCGGGGTCATCCCCCCAGGCCTGGGTCACGGAGAAGATGGTGTAGGAGCCAGCCCAGGCGATGATCACGGCGTAGTAGGCGGCAATCACAAAACAGATGCACAACTGCCACCAGCCCAGGAACTCGGCCTTAGGGTGCAGGCGCCGGTAGGACAACGGGGCGGAGGCCCGGTAACGGTGACCCACCGCGTAGTCCAGCATGAGCAGCGGCAGACCCGCGCTCAGCAGGGCGATCAGGTACGGAACCATGAAGGCGCCGCCACCGTTCTCGTAAGCGACGTAGGGAAACCGCCAGATGTTTCCCAGGCCGACGGCAGAACCCATGGCGGCCAGGATGAAGACGGATCGATTGGAGAAGACCTCGCGCTGCTGGGCAGCGGGAGGTGCGGATTTGGTTGAGGACACTAGTCCACCTCGTGGTGCTCAGGTGCCGTCAGTCGGGCGGGCTGATCGGCGCAATTCCAGATGCTCCCGTGAATCCGGTGAGGGTGGCCGGACGGACGGTTTGAGCGTTCAGGTTACCCCGGGGTCACGCCCGGCGATGCACCATGCCGCGGGCAAAGCTGTGCAGAGCGGATTTTGCGGTGGATTCCGGCAGGGGTTCCAGCGCTGCTTCCGCCTCCGCCACCCATGATTCGGCCACAGCCCAGGACTGCTGGATGGCAGCGTGGTGGGACAGCGCGGTCACAGCTTGTGCCAGGGCCTCATCCGAGCTGAGATCCCCGTCCACCAGCTCCAGGACCTTCACAGCAGAAGAGTCCCCTTGGGCGGCCATGCGGCGCAACACCAGAACCGGCAGGGTGGGGATGCCTTCCCGCAGGTCCGTGCCGCGGGTCTTGCCCGAGGTCTCCGAGGTGGAGGTGATGTCAATCACGTCATCGGCCAGTTGGAAGGCCACGCCGAGCTTCTCCCCGTAGGTCTCCATGATCTGCTCCACCTCAGGTGAGGCACCAGCCAACATGGAGCCGAAGAGCCCGCAAGCGGCAATCAGTGAACCGGTCTTGCCGGCCAACACCTGCAGATAGTGCTCCAGGGCATCGGCACCTTCCGGCGGGCCGGAGGTCTCCTGGAGCTGGCCCACCACAAGGCGTTCAAAGGCCTGGGCCTGGATCTGATAGGCCCGCCGGGAGATGGTGGCCACCAGGGAGGATGCCCGGGCAAAAATGAGGTCCCCCGTCAGGATGGCCACGTTGTTGCCCCACACGGTGTGCGCGGTGTCCACACCGCGCCGGACCGGGGCGGAATCCATGACGTCGTCGTGATACAGGGAGGCCAGGTGGGTGAGTTCAACCACGACGGCGGCGTTGATGACGTCGTCGTTGATGCCCCCACCGATTTCACCGGCCAGGAGTGTGAGGACCGGGCGCACCCGCTTGCCACCGGCGTTGAGCAGGTGTGAGGCGGTGACCTGGATCAGGGGATCCGAGCTCTCCACCTGCTGCGCCAGACGGGTTTCAATCTGTTCGAGTCCGGCCAGGATCCGGCGCGCGAACTCCGGATCGGTGGTGAGCACCTCCATGCCCGCCGGCAGTGCCACCTGGGCACCGTTCAACTCCCTGGCGGCATGACCGGACCCACCCGTGGAGGCGTGGGTGTCACCGGGCCGTTGGGAGATGGAGGAGGAGTCAGTCACGGGGCACCACTCTACTGGTTTCCGGTGGGCGGAGTGAGGGCGTCCAGCAGTGCCACGGTGCGGTCCTGCCAGGTGCGGGCCGGGTGATCCGTGAGTTCGGTCATGGTCTGCACCACAAAGCGCATCAGGGGTGGAAGAGCCATTCCGGTGGCCAGGGCGGCCTTCATGATGCGCGGGTGTCCGATGGCCTCGGCCAGGAGTCGCCCTTGGGTGAAGTGTGCCCCCCATTCGGTGCGCAGACGCTGCGGGTAGCGCGCAAGAACCGCGTCCCGTTGCGCCGGGCCGTTGGCACGCCTGGCCTCCAGGATGTGCTCCGCGGCGTAACGGGCGGATTCCATGGCATTGGAGATGCCCTCACCGTTGAAGGCAGAGACCAGACCGGCGGAGTCCCCCAGCAACAACATCCCGGGAATCCAGTGTGGTGTCCGGTTGAAGGCCATGGGCAGGGCAGCTGAGAGAACGCGGCCCTGACGGTGTGCAGGGTCGAAAGTCCACTCGGCAGGCATGGAGGCGGTCCAGTCGGCCAGCACCTGCTTGTAGTCGATGTTGCCAAAGGCCGGTGAGGTGTCCAGGATGCCCAGGCCAACGTTGGCCGTGCCGTCCCCGGCACCGAACACCCACCCGTAGCCGGGCAGCAGAGACCCCTTGGGATCGGTGCCGTCCGTCAGTTCCAGCCAGCCCTCCATCCAGTCCAGCTCGCTGCGTGGAGATTGGAAATAGGCGCGGACGGCAACCCCCATGGGGCGGTCGTGGCGCCGATGCAGACCAGCGGACACGGCCGTGCGGGATGAGACACCGTCACAGGCCAGCACCAGGTCGGCGCGGTGGTCCTCGGTCTCACCACTGCGGCGGCCGCGGTCATCCAGCAAGTTGGCGCGCAGGCCCACCACACGGTCCTGGTCATCTCGGAGGACCTCAGTGACCGACCGGTGTTCGATGATGGTGGCCCCGGCCGCACGGGCATGGTCGGCCAAGTGCTGGTCGAATCCCGCCCGGGAGCGGACCAAACCGTAATTGGGGAAGTCCGTCAGCTCGGGCCAGGCCAGCTCAATCGCCCTGCCACGGGCTCTGATGCGCAAACCCTGGTTGCGTTTGTAACCCAACTCCGGCCCGTGTGGCAGGCCCATGAGTTGCATTTCCCGCACGGCACGCGGTGTCAGACCGTCACCACACACCTTCTCCCGTGGGTAGGAGGTCTTTTCCAGGACCGTGACCTCCACACCCTGGGAGGCAAGCCAATAGGCGGCGGTGGCTCCGGCCGGCCCACCGCCTGAGATCAGAACCTTCACGCGAGCTTGATCTCCGGTGCACCGTAGCCCGGGTTCTCACCCTTGACGGCGTGGTGAATGGCCACAATGCCCCCGGAGAGGTTGAGGTAGCGCACCTGCTCCCAGCCAGCACTACCAATGTCCCGCGCCAAGCCCTCTTGATCCGGCCAGGCGGCAATGGACTCCGCCAGGTATTCGTAGGCCTCCGGGTTGGAGGAAACCTTCTTGGCCACACCGGGCAGAGCCTTGACCAGGTATTCGCCGTAGACCTTGCGGAAAGCCTTGTTGGTGGGAGTGGAGAACTCCGCGATCACCAACCTGCCGCCCGGCTTGGCCACGCGGTACATCTCATGGAGGGCACGGTGGTAGCCCTCCACGTTGCGCAGACCGTAGGAGATGGTCACGGCGTCAAAAGAATCATCCGCAAACGGCAGCATGGTGGCATCAGCCTGCACGAACTCGATGTCCGGGCGCCTGCTGCGCCCCACCTGAAGCATTCCCAAGGACAGATCCGCTGCCACCACCTGAACCCCGGCATCAGCAAACGGCTCGGAGGACTTGCCGGTTCCGGCCGCCAGATCCAGCACGAATTCACCCGGCACCGCTCCCACCGCTTGGGTCACGGCCTTGCGCCATCCGCGGGTCTGCCCCAGGGAGAGGATGTCATTGGTGATGTCATAACGCGGGGCCACCTGGTCAAACATGGCGGTCACGGCGTCTTTACGCTTGTTCAGGTCTGCACGGTTCACCCTGTCATTGTGACATCTCCGCAGCATGCCCCGGCCTGGACGGTGGCGGGCAGTGCCCGGCCACACCCTGGGCCTACACTGATCCAGATGTCCGCCTCCGATCTGCCGTCCTGTAACGATCAGCCGTCCGGCACCCATCTGCCACCTTGTAACGATCAGCCTCCCGTCTCCGCCCTGACCGTTGACCTCCGGGACCTGGCCGCCGCTGCCCACTCCCCCGTGCCACAAGCGTTTGCAGCGGATCCGGATCTGCGTCAAATCCTGGACGGGCAGCGCACCAGCTGCTGGACCATCGGCGGCCTCGGGCTGGTGGGATTCGGACGGGCAGCCCACGTGGTGGTCACCGGCGAGGATCGTTTCACCGCGGCCCGGGACTGGTGGGACCGCCTCACGACTCAGCTGCACATCACGGACCCGCTGAACCGCTCGGCCACCGGACCGGTGGCTTTTGGCGCCCTCACCTTTGCCCGAGCCTCCACCACCTCATCCGGCCTGGTGTTGCCCGAACTGGTGGTGGGTCACGACGACGACGGCGCCTGGGTCACCCTGGTCTCCACCCAACCCGAGGTGCAGATGCAGGACGTCATGGCCGCCTGGACGCGCCTGGTTCCTCAGCTGCAACCGGTGGGCTCCCGTCACCCCGATCCCGCCACTGCCCCCGTTGCCGTTGCGGATCCAGCAGCGGACCGGTCCTGGTGCTCGGCAGTGGCCGATGGCGTGGGACTCATTTCTGAAGGCAAGCTGGAGAAGCTGGTGTTGGCCCGCGCCGTGGAGGTTCGCTCCGATGCGCAGCCCCTGGACGTGCCGGGCGCCCTGCGCAATCTGGCCGCCGACTACAGCACGTGCTGGACCTACTCCGTGTCCGTTGAGGACCATGCGGATCCTTCCGTGAACCGCCTGTTCGGGGCCACCCCGGAACGCCTGGTGCGGGTGTTGGACGGCAAACTGCATGCCCGCGTACTGGCAGGGACCCTGGACCGTGCTTCCGTTCCCCCCGGAATCGATCCACAACGGTGGGCGCAGCAGAAGCTGCTGGATGACCCCAAACAGCGGGCTGAACACGAATTCGCCATCGACTCCCTGCTGGGTTCCGTGTCCGCCTACACCAACCAGGTGGTCTCCTCCCCTGATCCATTCGTGTTGGAACTGCCCAATGTGTGGCACCTGGCCTCTGACGTCACGGCTGAGCTGACACCTGGCCCGGACGGCACCGTGCCCTCGGCACTGGAGTTGGTGGAGGCCATCCACCCCACGGCCGCCGTGTGCGGAACCCCCACTCACGCCGCTGCTGAGGCCATCACCCAATTGGAGGGCATGGACCGTGGGTTGTATGCGGGCCCCGTGGGCTGGCTGGATTCCCGGCACAACGGAGACTTTGGGATCGCCCTGCGCGGAGGCGTGCAGCGCGATGCCCACAGGGCTGAGCTCTACGCAGGCTGCGGCGTCGTGGAGGCTTCCGTGCCTGCTGAGGAACTGGCCGAAACCCGTGCCAAATTGCGCCCTGTTCTGGGGGCACTCGGCGTCACACCCGCGTGAACAAGGCCTGGCACAGACCCCTGTAACCCGGCAGTCACAGCAGGACGCGTACCATGAAGCGGTCACAGCGCGGCATGTGCGGCTGAATCACGCCGCGGATCCACCGCCGCTGGGACACCGTCAGGTCAGCGCCACCACCGGCGCTCACCAGTGCGAGCTCGGTCCCTGCCCACACCACTTGACGTTGAGGTAAATCATGAAAACCCGTCACCTCCCCACCCTCTTGGCCGCCACCAGCGCAACCGCCCTGGTCCTGGCCGGCTGCACTTCCACCTCCGGGGAGAACCAGTCCGAATCCGGTGTTCCTCTGGTGGAGGACGGCAAGCTGACCGTGTGCAGCAACACCCCGTACACCCCGTTCGAGTTCGAACGCGATGGTGAAGTGGTGGGCTTTGACATGGACTTGGCCGATGAAATCGCTGCCGATCTGGACCTGGAGAAGAACGTCATCCAGACCGGGTTCGAGGGCATCGAGTCCGGCGCAGATCTGTCCACCAACAAGTGCGACATCGCCATTTCCGGAATCACCATCACGGAGGCCCGCCAGTCCGTCATGGCTTTCTCCGAACCCTACTTCGACGACGAACTCGGCCTGCTGGTCCCGGCTGGATCCGAGATCCAGAGCTTTGACCAGATCGGTGATGCCCGCGTGGCCGTTCAGCAGGCCACCACCGGTCAGACCTACGCCGAGGACAACGGCTTGAACTTTGAGCAGCAGGAGGACACCGCCCTGATGCTGCAGTCCCTGGAGACCGGTGGCGTGGAGGCTGTGATCGGCAACGTGTCCGTGCTGGGCAACCGTGCTGCAGAGAACCCGGACCTGGAACTGATCGACCAGGAGTCCAACGGCGAGCAGCTGGGTGTGGCCGTGAACTCGGAGAACACGGAGATGTTGGATGCCGTGAACTCCACCATTGAGCGCATCAACGACGACGGCACCATGGAGACCATGCGCGAGGAGTGGATGGGCCTGTGAACACCCGTAAGACATCAGCCCTGATCAGCCTGAGCGCGGTGGGGTTGCTGGCCCTGAGCGCCTGCACCTCCACCACCGGATCCGACGGTGAAGGCTCCGGGGACTCCCTGGAAACCATCAACGACGGCGAGCTGACCGTGTGCTCCGAATCCAACTACCCGCCGTTCGAGATGGAACAGGACGGGGAGATGGTGGGCCTGGACATGGACCTGGCCGCGGAGATCGCCAAGGACAACGATCTTGAGGTCCACAACGTGACCTTGCCGTTTGAAACCATGGTCTCCGGTGCCGCGCTGGACACCCGCCAGTGCGACATCATCACCTCTGCCTTGACCATGACCGAGGAACGCGCCTCCGTGATGGACTTCTCCGACCCCTACTTTGACAACCAGCTGGGCCTGGTGGTCAAGGACGGTTCGGAGATCGGCTCTGTCCAAGACGCCATCGACTCCAACGCCCGCGTGGGAGTCATGCAGCAGACCACAGGGGATGCAAAGGCCAAGGAACTGGGACTGAACTCGGTGCAGTTCGAGGACGTCCTGATGTTCCAGGACCTGGAATCCGGTGGTGTTGATGCCGTCCTGGATGACCTGGTGCCGATTGCCCAGCACTCGGAGGACTACCCCGATTTTGTGGTGGTGGAAGAAGTTGAAGCTGATGACCAGTTCGGCGTGGGCGTCCGCAAGGGTGACACCGCCATGCTGGAAGCCGTCAACTCCACCCTGGAGCGCATCAAGTCCGATGACACCTTGGATGAGATCACCGAGAAGTGGGTTCCGATCACCGAACAGTGATCGGTTCCGGCCACCTCCCCCAGTAGTGACGTGAAGAGAAGGAATTAACCCGACATGGCTATGACCGCCCGCCAGCGAGCCAGAATTTCCCGGGGAGTCCAGTACGGACTCCTTGTGGTGATCGTGGTGGCCCTGGTGTTCATTGCGGACTGGAACACCTTGATCTCCCGGGCCCTGAACCCGTCGGTCATGGCGCAGCAGTTCCCGCAGATCATCACCGTGGCGTTGAAGAACACCCTGATCTACACGGCACTGGGCTTTGTGGCCGGCATGTCCGGCGGCATCCTGTTGGCGCTGATGCGGTTGTCCTCCGTGGCGCCGTACCGCTGGATCGCCACGCTCTACATCGAGCTGTTCCGCGGCGTGCCGGCCCTGTTGGTGTTCCTGGCCCTGGGCTTCGGCGTACCCCTGGCCTTCCAGGTGCGATTCAACAACCTGGTCACCGTCATGCTGGCCCTGGGCCTGGTCTCCGCGGCCTACATCGCCGAGTCCTTGCGCGCGGGCCTGCAGGCGGTGCCCAAGGGCCAGTACGAGGCGGCACGATCCCTGGGCATGAGCCACGCACGAGCCATGGTGACCATCATCATTCCGCAGGCCCTGCGCATTGTGCTTCCGCCGCTGACCAACGAGGTCATCCTGCTGGCCAAGGACTCCTCCCTGGTCTACCTGCTGGGCATGACCGTGGCGCAGTACGAGCTGACAAAGTTCGGCCGGGAAGCCATTTCCGGAACCGGAGCCGGGCTGACCCCCTTGGTGCTGGCCGGCGTGTGCTACCTGATCATCACCGTCCCGCTGGGGCTTCTGGCCCGGTACTTCGAGACCCGCGCGGATGCCCGCTCGGCCCGCAAGTAGGAGTTGTTCACAGTGAAGAAGTCAACCGCCACGGCAACGGCAGCCCACCCGGCGTCGGTCACCATTGACGGCCTGCACAAGTCCTACGGATCCCTGGACGTGCTCAAGGGCATTTCCCTGGACGTCCAGCCCGGGGAGGTGGTCTGCTTGATCGGACCCTCCGGCTCCGGCAAGTCCACCCTGCTGCGCTGCGTCAACCTCCTGGAAACCCCGCAGCGGGGCCGCATCCAGATCGGGGACGTGGAGGTGACCGATCCCGACGTCGACATCGACGCCGTACGCCGCCGTGTGGGGATGGTGTTCCAGCAGTTCAACCTGTTCCCCAACATGTCCGTGCTGAAGAACCTGACGGTGGCCCAGCGCAAGGTGTTGGGGCGCTCGGAGTCGGCAGCCCGGCAGACGGCCCTGCACAACCTGGAACGCGTGGGCCTTGCGGACAAGGCGGACAGCGCTCCCGCGCAGCTCTCCGGCGGCCAGCAGCAGCGTGTGGCCATTGCCCGCGCCCTGTCCATGGACCCTGAGTTGATGCTCTTTGACGAGCCCACCTCGGCACTGGATCCGGAGACCGTGGGCGATGTCCTGTCCATCATGCGCGACCTTGCCAAGGAGGGCATGACCATGCTGGTGGTCACCCATGAGATGGCCTTTGCCCGCGACGTCGCAGACCGCGTGGTGTTCATGGACGGCGGCGTGGTGGTGGAGGAAGGCCTGGCACGTGATGTGATCGGGGCTCCGCAGCACCAGCGCACCCAGACCTTCCTGTCCCGCGTGCTGAACCCCACGCAGGTGCACACGCCGGAGTCATGAGATAACCAACGCTGCACATAGCAGTAGGGCCCTATTGATAGCTTTGCGCTTATCAATAGGGCCCTGGTGGTTTCCAGGGTGTTCCCCCAATATGGCCCGAATCACATCCCTGTCACGATCTTGGTCAACCCTTTGGTTGATCGAAAGGATCCGCAGAGATGTCAACCACCAACACCCTCGTGACCGCTGACAAGCGGTTGGAGATGAAAACTGCCATCTGGGTGGCAGCCATCGCCTGTACGGCCCTGATCTTTGACGGCTATGACCTTGTGGTCTACGGCACCGTCATGCCCACCCTGATGAACGATCCCAGCCAGATCGGCGTGCTGGATGCCTCCACCGCCGGCACCGTGGGGTCCCTGGCCCTGATCGGCGTGCTCCTGGGTTCCTTTGCCTCCGGTTTCATCGGAGACATCCTGGGGCGCAAGAAGATGATGATGATCGGCATTGCCTGGTTCTCCATCGGCATGGCCATCACTGCCGCCACCGGCACCGTGTTCACCTTTGGCCTCATGCGCTTCATCACCGGCCTGGGCCTGGGTCTGGTGATCGCCACGGCGGGCCCCACCATCGCGGAGTTCGCCCCCAAGGACAAGCGCGGCCTGTTCAACGCGATCGTGTACTCGGGTGTGCCTGCCGGCGGCATGTTCGCCTCCCTGTGCGGGATTCTGCTGGCTGATCACATCGGCTGGCGCGGCCTGTTCCTGATTGGGGCCACCCCCATCCTGTTCCTGGTGCCCTTGGCCGCCATGAAGCTGCCCGAGTCCCCGCGGTGGCTGCTCTCCCGCGGTCACGAGGCCCGCGCCATTGAGATCGCCCGCCAGACCGGCGTGCCTCTGGAGGAGGAGCTGGCTGTCCGCCGCGCCACCACCGTGCCCAAGCGCACCGGCTACGCAGCCCTGTTCACCCGCGAGTTCGGGCTGGCAACCCTGCTGATGGCCACCATGTCCTTTGCCGGCCTGTTCCTGACCTACGGCATGAACACCTGGTTGCCGCGCATCATGGAGTCCTACGGCTACGCGGAACAGAAGCTGTGGTTCCCGTTCGTGCTCAACGGTGCCGCCGTGATCGGCGGTTTGATTGCCGCCCGTGTCTCCGACCGCCAGGGCAAGCCGCAGAACATCATTGCCAGCACCTTCTTGCTGGCGGCCATCGCACTGGTGCTCATGACCTTCCAGTTCCCGTTGGCCCTGCTGTTCACCTTCATCGGTGTGGCCGGCATCGGCATCCTGGGCACCCAGGTGTTGATCTACGGCTTCCAGTCCAACTACTACACCTCTGATTCCCGCGCTGCGGGTGTGGCCGCTTGTGCCACCATCGGCCGCGCCGGCGGCGTGTTCGGCCCGTTGATCGGCGGCTGGTTGGTGGCCGCGGGCCTGGGCGCAACCCAGCAGTTCCACGCCTTCGCCGCCGTGGCCCTGGTGGGCGCGATCGTGACGTTCATTGTTCCGCGCAAGCACAACACGTACCTGATCGAACGTGAGGCCGTGCAGCGGGCCAAGGCTCAGCTGGCTGCTGAGCGGGACCGCGAGCCTGTGGCCTGACCTGAGACCGGATCCCACCGATCACCACAGCGCCGGGGTTGGTTCGTCACCGTCGACGAA
>NZ_JROX01000465.1:0-232 GCF_000800955.1 Kocuria sp. ZOR0020 | reverse complement strand
AAGTCAAATGGCATTGATACGTTTTCCTTGATCCAAGTGAAAGCTCCGTCAAAGTCTTGTTTCAGTAAGCTCATTTTATCAACGATGTCGATAATTTGCTCTTTTTCTTCTGCTGTGTACATGTAACCGACTTTCTAGAAAGGTAGGTATGATTCATCAACTTCAATCGGTTCAGAGTTTCCAAACAAGTCTTGTTTAGCTTGTGATTGACTGCTATTATCATTAGAAATAA
>NZ_JROX01000072.1:0-16210 GCF_000800955.1 Kocuria sp. ZOR0020 | reverse complement strand
ACCCGGACGCTCAGCGGTCACGGGGATGGTGTCACGGGGTGGGCATGCCGCCGTTGACGTTCAGGGTTTCGCCCACGACGTAGCTGGACTCTGCCGAGGCCAGGAACACGAATGCCGGGGCGATCTCCGTAGGCTGCCCGGCGCGGCCGAGCCCCACGTCCTGACCGAACTTGGGCAGCTTCTCCTTGGGCTGACCGTCGCTGACCTGCAGCGGAGTCCAGAACGGACCCGGTGCCACGGCGTTGACGCGGATTCCCTTGGGTGCCAATTGCTCGGCCAGACCCTTGCTGAAGTTGTTGATGGCAGCCTTGGTGGAGGCGTAGTCGAGCAACGTGGGGGAGGGCTTGTAGGCCTGGATGGAGGTGCAGTTGATGATCGAGGACCCTGCCGGCAGGTACTTCAGGGCCGCGCGCGTCACGCGGAAGAAGCTGAACACGTTGACGTTGTAAACGTCCTCCAGCTGCTCATCGGTCAGGGCCTCCAGCCCGTCCTCAATGGCGATCTGGCGCCCGGCGTTGTTCACCAGGATGTCCAAGCCACCCAGCGCTTCAGCGGCCTGGTCCACCAACTCCACAGCGGCCTCACGCTCAGCCAGGTCACCGGGCAGCAGCACCACCTTGCGGCCGGTGTCGGCCACGGCGTCACGCACCCATTCCGCATCCTCTTGCTCGGCGGGCAGGTAGTTCAGGGCGACGTCGGCCCCCTCCCGTGCGTAGGCAATGGCCACTGCCGCGCCCAACCCGGAATCGGCTCCGGTGATCAAGGCCTTGCGGCCCTCCAGGCGGCCGGTGCCACGGTAGGAGTACTGGCCGCGGTCCGTCTTGGGCTCCAGGTCCTTGTCCAGGCCGGGTTCGGGCTGGTGCTGCTTGGGTGCTTCAAGGGATTCGTAGCGGGTGACCGGGTTCTGGAGGACCAGCTGGTCAGTGGTTTCCTTGTGTTCGTCCTGGTTTGTGCTCATGGCAGCCTCCTTGTGGACCGAGAGATTGGAAGTCGTGGCATCCGAATCGACGGATGCCCGTTCCATCCAGCCTATTCGTAAGGGGCCTGATTAAAAACTGTTCAGGGGAGAATGCTCCGCAGTTTCGCTCTGAGCCCGTGTGGCGGCTCGGCAGGCTGATCAGGATGCTCGGTCAGTGCCTTGGCCAGGATGTTCTTGGCCATGGTGGGAAAGATGAAGGCGTGGAACGGGAGGACTCCGTACCAGTAAGCGTGACCGGGCAGTCCGTCCGGGAAGAAGATGGCGCGCTGGTGGTAGGTGGAACCTTGTCCATCCGGCTCAACTCTCAGCTCCAACCACGCCTTGCCAGGGGCCAACATCTGGGCACGCAGGCGCAACAGGTGGCCCGGTTCGATCTTCTCCACCACCCACCAGTCCACGTGGTCGCCCACCCGTAGGCGGGTGCGGCTCAGGCGTCCGCGGTTGAGCCCGGGCCCGTTGGCCAGCTTGTCCATCCAGCCGCGAACCAGCCACCCGAGTTTCCACGAGTACCACCCGTTGTCACCGCCAATGGATTCGATGACCTTCCAGACGTCCTCCGGTTTGGCCTCCCCGGTGGCCTCCCGCTCGTCCACGTAGACGCTGCGCCCGGCCCACTCGGGGTCCGAGGGGAGCGGGTCGGAGGCCGCTTCCATGGAAATCAAGTCGTAGGTGGTGGCCCAGTTGTTCTCCAGATCATCGGCTTCAATCCGCTCCAGGGCCAACTTGCAGGCAGTCCGGTAATCCGTCAGGCCACCGGGCGGGAGGGGGATGAACTGGTCAATGTCCCGTTCGGAGGCCACGGCGTCGTGCCGCAAGGACTGCACCAGCGGCATGGCAAGCCCCAGGGGAATGGGGGTCACCATGCCGATCCAGAACCCGGAGAGCCTGGGGGCAGGCATGGGGGTGGCAAAAACCAGGGGACGACGACGCCCCGCAACCTCCGCGTAGCGTTGCATGGCCTGGGCGTAAGTCATCACGTCCCGAGAGCCGATGTCGAACGAGCGGTTGGTGTCCACGGGGAGGTCCAGGGCGTGCAGCAGGTAATACAAAACGTCCCGGATGGCGATGGGCTCAATCTTGTTCTTCACCCAGGACGGAGCCGGCATGACGGGCAGGCGATCCCCCAGGTGGCGGATCATCTCGAATGACGCCGAGCCCGAACCAATCACGGTTCCTGCCTGCAGAACCACCGCGGGCACGGGGTGAGCCAGAAGAACATCGCCCACCTTGACGCGTGAGCGCATGTGGGTGGAGAGATCCTCACCCTGGGGGTGCAGACCGGAGACGTAGATGATGCGTTTGACCCCGGCTTCTGCGGCAGCCCGGGCCACCACGTGTGCCATGGCTTCCTCCTGGGCCTCAAAGGACCCGGAGCTGCCCATGGCATGCACCAGGAAGTACAGGGTGTGGATGTCCCGGCAGGCCTCCAGGGTCTGGCTCAGATCACTGAGGTCGGCTTCCACCACGTCCACGGCGTCCCGCCACGGCACGGGATCCAGCTTGCTGGGATTGCGCACTGCCACGCGCACCTCAGCACCTGCCGCCACCAGGCGGGGGACCAACCGGCCGCCGATGTAACCGGTGGATCCGGTGACCAGGACTCGTCCGCGGGGAGGCTCCATGACCGTTTCCACCACACGATCCGGGAAGGTGAACTCGATGGGCTCGGGCTGACCGGAGTCATCGGCGGAGTCGTGATTCGTTTCGAAACCTGAATTAGTCACCATGCTGAGAGTCTAGGGGTGTGAGGCTCGCTGCACTACCGGCTCGGAGCGGCTGCACGAGCGGTGACAGGAGCGAGTTCTGCGCAGTTTGGGACGACATCTGGTGTTGATGGCGTCCCAAACTGTGCAGAAGTGCCTCCCGAAGCTCAGCGGAAGGCTTCTGCACCCAAGCTGTTGATCACGTCATCCATGGTCTGGTCCATGTGGGAGAGCATGGCCTCCCCGGCGGCTTGTACGTCCCCGGCCGCCACGGCCTTGTAGATGGCTGTGTGGTGCTGCAGCGCACGACGCCGGATTTCTTCCTGACTGGAGGTCTTGATGCGCACGGCGTGCAGAACTTCCTCCAGGGGCGCATAGGCCGAGGCCAAGTAGACGTTTCCAGCGGCCCGGACCAACGCGGCATGGAACTGCAGGTCTGCTTGGGAGAACGCAGCTTGGTCCGAGTCAATGGTCTGTTCCATGGTGCTCAGGTGGCGTTTGACGTCGTCGACGTCGGGGCTGTCTGGGCGCGTGGCTGCCAGGCGGGTGGTTTCCACCTCGATGGCCCGGCGGGCTTCAATCATCTGCCGGGGGATCTCCAGGGGATCCCCGCTCATGGTGCCGCGGGCCTGCAGAATGCGGGGTTCCAGAGGTGACCAAGAGGCCACGGGGTTCAACAGCCCGCGTTTGCCGTGCCGCACCGTGACCACACCGGAGCGCGCCAACTCCTGCAGCGCCTCCCTGACCGAGAGTCGGGACATGCCCCAGGCCTGCGCCAACTCTGACTCGGGTGGCAGGGGCTCTCCGGGCTGGAGGGCGCCGGAGGTCACCATCTCCAAAAGGGCCTCCACGCCAATTTCAGAGCGTCTCTGCACGTGGGGCCTTTCTGTTGAGGGGGCTTCCAAATACTACGCGCTGGAGCATTGACATGACCTGAATCACTCCATCACACTACCAAGACATCAGATATCTGATCTGTGTGCGGGATCACCACACCCGCAGCCTCACGTGTCTCTGCTCAGAAGAGAAGGCTCATGACCACAACCACACTCCTGCTGCTCGGTCTGGGATCGATCGCGGCAATCCTGCTCCTGATCATCAAGGGCAAAGTCCACCCATTCATCACCTTGATGTCCGTTGCTCTGGTGCTGGCCCTGGCCGGGGGTATTCCCCTGGTGGAAGTGGCGCCACTGCTGATCACCGGCATGGGAAACACCCTGGGCAGCGTGGCCCTGATCGTGACCCTGGGTGCCATCCTGGGGCGCATCATCGAGGTCTCCGGCGGCGCCGACGTCCTGGCCCGTTGGCTGCTCAACACTTTTGGTGAAAAGCGCGCACCGTTTGCGCTGGGTGCCACCGGCTTCATCTTTGGCATCCCGGTGTTCGTGGACGTCGGACTGATTGTGCTGATCCCCATCGTGTTCGGTGTGGCTCGCCGCTTGCAGGGCAGCATGCTGAAGTACGCACTGCCCATCGCCGGGGCCATGTTGGCCGTGCACTGCGTGGTGCCGCCCCACCCGGGCATTGTGGGTGGCTCCCAGCTGCTGAACGCGGACATCGGCCTGGTCATGATCTTTGGCCTGATTGCGGCTGTCCCCATGTGGTTGGTGGCCCACTTTGTCTCCAAGCCCATGGCCGCCCGCAACTTTGTGCCCGTCAGTGAGGCTGACACTCTTCAGACCGTTGGTGGCACGGGCGCCATGAACATCGTCAAGACCAAGACCCCCAGCGTTGCCCTGGTGCTCTCCACCATCGTGCTGCCGTTGGTGCTGATCATGGGCGGAACCACGTTCGTCGTCGTTCTGGGTGAGGACAACTCCCTGACCACGCTGTTCTCCTTGATCGGTGCCTCCCATGTGGCGCTGTTGATCGGTGTGGTGTACGCGGCTGCGGTGCTGGGCTTCCGGTTCGGGTGGAGCCGCGACGACGTCGAGAACGTCATCAACTCCGCGCTGCCCCCGGTGGCAGCGGTCATTCTGATCACCGGCGCCGGTGGCATGTTCGGTTACACCCTCCGTGAGACCGGTGTGGCTGACGCCGTGGCTGACTTGCTCGGCTCGACCGGTCTGCCGATCATCCTGCTGGGTTGGTTGCTCGCCTTGTTCATCCGCGCGGCCCAGGGCTCGGCCACGGTCTCCATGCTCACCACGGCACCGCTGGTGGCGCCACTGCTGACCACCATGGATCTGGAACCGGCGCAGATTGCCCTGGTGGCGGTGGCCATCGGCGCCGGAACCATGGGATTGAGTCACGTGAACGACTCCATGTTCTGGATCTGGAGCCGCTACTTTGCCGTGCCCGTCTCCACCTCACTGAAGACCTGGACGTTGGTTTCCACGGCTGCTTCCGTGGCCGGCCTGATTGCCGTGTGGATCATGTGGCTGCTGGTGGGAGCCATCCTGTGACCCTCACCGGGCACCTGATCCCGCTGTTTCCGAATCGACCTGAAAGGCGTGGCCCATGACCCGCAAGTTCCTGGTTTTCGACGACGACCCCACCGGGTCCCAGGCCGTCCATGACGTTGACGTGGTCTTGGAGCTCTCCGCCCAGCCCGTGATCGATGCCCTGGCACCTGAGGGCGCCACCTGTTTTGTCCTCACCAACAGCCGTGCGCTGGATGAGGACCAGGCAGTGCAACGGCAGACGGAGTTGTTGCGCCAGATCCTGGACGGTCTGCCGTCTGGGGAGATGCCGCATCTGGTGTCCCGCAGTGACTCCACGCTGCGCGGGCACGTGATTGCCGAACCCAACGGGCTGGCTGACGTGCTGGAAGAACGCGGCATTCGGGTCAACGGATTCCTGTTCGCCCCGGCCATGTTTGAAGCTGGGCGCTACACCACCGACGACGTTCACTGGGCTGTGCTGCAGGGTGAGCACCTGAGGGTGGGGGACACGGACTTTGCCCAGGACGCCACGTTCGGTTACTCCAACTCCAACCTCAAGGACTTCCTGATGGAACGCTCCGGCGGGGAGCTGAACCGGGAGGAGATTCTGTCCATCACGCTGGATGACATTGCAGCCGGCGTGGATGCAGTGTCTGCGGTGTTGGAGCAGGCCACTGAACGTACTTGGGTGGTGGTCAACGGCATCGAATACGCCCACCAAGAGGTGGTGGCCCAAGCGCTGGCTCGGCAGGAGGAGGCTGGCCGGACCTTCATCAGCCGCTGTGGACCATCACTCGTCCGACCCCTGGCAGGGATCCAACAGGCTCGTGTTCTGGAGCCGGGGGACATCGCCATCGGGGACGGCCGCATGCCGCACGGACTGCTGGTGGTGGGCTCCCACGTGGGGTTGACCAACCGCCAACTGGACGTGGTCAAGGACCGCGGAAGCCTGTTCGAGATCGAACTGCACGTCCCCACGGTGCTCGGGGATGACCGCCAGGCCTATCTTGACCAGGCCATCAAGCGAGCGGAACAAGCATTGGTGAGCTCCGACGTCGTGGTCTACACCAGCCGCGATGTGGTGCGCACTGAGGATCCGCAGGAGTCGCTGGCCATTGCTCGGTCCGTTTCCGATGCCGTGGTGGACGTGGTGCGCGGGGTCATGCAGGCCAAACCGGCATGGGTGATCGCCAAGGGCGGCATCACGTCTCACGAGGTGGCGCACAAGGGCTTGGGAATCCGGCGAGCCCGTGTGGGCGGGCAGTTCTTTCCCGGGCAGACCTCCCAGTTCATGCCGATCGAAGCGGACGCGCAAGCCCAGGGCTGCCCGTTCGTGGTGTTCCCAGGCAACGTGGGAACGGAATCCGCCGTGGCGGACGTGGTGGACGTATTGGCTCAAGCCACCCAACTGACCAACTCCAAGAAGTGAAACAACAAGAGGACTGTGTGATGACCAAGATTTCGTGGATCGGCCTGGGGGCCATGGGAGCTCCCATGGCCACCGTCCTTGGCAAGGGTGGAGTGGAAGTGCAGACCTTTGACCTGGCCCCCGACGCCGCAGACCGGGTGGGTGAGGGACTCTCTCTGTTCCCGACCGCCCGGGAAGCCGTGGCGGGAACCGATGTTGTGGTGGTCATGGTGGCCACCGGCGCCCAGCTCGATTCGGTGCTCTTCACCCCGGAAACGGGTATTGCTGAAGTGCTGCCGGAGGGTGCCGTGGTCCTGGTGATGGCCACGGTGGGGCCGCAAGCAGTGGAAGGGGCAGGTACGCGACTGGCCCTGCAGGGCGTTGGTGTGGTGGATGCGCCAGTCTCCGGTGGCGTGGCACGTGCCGGCACCGGTGACCTGCTGGTCATGGTGGGTGGTGCTGACTCTGACATCGCCAAAGTCCAGCCGCTGCTCGACCTCATGGCCGCCCAAGCGCCCGTGGTGGGTTCACTGGTGGGCGACGGACAGCGATTCAAGGTGGTCAACCAGCTGCTGTGCGGTGTGCACATTGCCGTGGCAGGGGAGGCGTTGGCGCTCGCGGATTCCATGGGGCTGGACCCGCAGCAGTGCTTGGAGGTACTGCAGGGAGGCGCTGCGGCGTCGTTCATGTTCGGTGACCGCGGCCCCCGCATGCTGGAGGGTGAATCAGCTGAGGTGCGCTCCGCCATGGACATCTTTGTGAAGGACATGGGGCTGGTGACCGATGCAGCCCGTGCGGCACAGCAACCGGTCCCCTTGGCCTCCGCAGCGGAGCAGATCTACGTGCGCGGACGCCGAGAGGGCATGGGGCGGCGGGATGACTCTTCCGTCTACGACCTGTTGCGCTCGCGGTGACAGGAGCGAGTTCTGCGCAGTTTGGGACGGCATCAGGTGTTGATGGCGTCCCAAACTGCTCAGAACTCCCTGTCAGAGTGCCCGGTACCCTGAGCACCAGGACCGTGACCACAAAGAACAGGACTGGTGGTTGTTGATGGGTACGTGGGGATTGTTGGGCATTCTGCTGCTGTCCTTGGCCATCTTGGCTGGGTGCATGTATGTGGCCATGCTGTTGATGAGCGCCACCGTGAACAGCAGTGCCAAGCTTCGGGGCAAGAAAAAATCCAACCGAGGGACCTCTGTGATGATGCGCCGCATGTTCCGCGGACCGCGCTGAGCCTTGTCCTGTCCACTGGTTCATGTTTTGGTCTGGGATGACAGTGCGTGACGGTGGTTATCCACAATTCAGTGGCTCGGGTTTCCTGATGCTGGGGCGTTTGCTTAGGGTCTAGGCACGGTCACCCTGGTGAGTGGGGTCACCCCGGGTCCGCTCAGGGGTGTGGGTCCCTGATGTGGAGGCTGTGCTGTGGTGCGTGGTTTTGGTGTGTTGAGCATTTCTGCTGTGTTGTTGGCCGGTGGTGTGCTCACCGGGTGTGGTGACACTTCTACCAACGACGACGGCGATGCGTCCCCCGGTTCTGCTTCACCCACGGAGTCGGCTTCTGCATCTGGTAGTGCGGATGGGTATGTGGAGGCTTCTGCTGAGGGCCCGGCGCAGAACGTGCCCAAGCCGAGCAAGCCTGCTGTGGCTGATGAGGAGTCGGTGGAGGGTGCCCAGGCGTTCTTGGACTACCTCTCCGATGCGCGGGCTTATGCCCAACAGACGGGTGACACCTCGCTGGCCAGGGAGGTCACTGCGGAGGAGTGTTACTCCTGCCTAAACCTCTACGACACCATCGATGACCTCTACGAACAGGGAGGGTGGGGCTCGCGGGGTTACGAGAAAGTCACAGTACTGAGTGACACATTGCCTGCGGATTCGTATGGGTTTTACGCCCCGAAAGCTAGCGTTGAGGCTGAAACCCTGACGTTCTGGGACCCGGATGGCAATGTCGTTGACGAGGCTTCCGGAGACGAGTTCAGTGACGAGGGCCTTCTGATTCACCTTGATTATCGCGACGGCCACTGGACATACATAACCGCAGCACCTCTGGAGCAGCGATGAGGCGGATCTCGGCTCTGGTGCTCAGCTGTTTCTTGATCATCGTGCTTGCCGGGCCCACTCCAGCTTCCGCTTTTGATTATCGCCCTACGGGGCAGGGTGCGTCTGAGCGAGTGACGGCACCAAAAACCAGTGCGCGGGCGGATGGTGAGTCCGTGATGGTGCGTGGCTCGGATGCCAGGGGTGGGGGTGGCGGGGCTTTTGGGTCATCGGGTGGGTCCATGGAAATCCAGATCGCTGAAGGAGCGGTGGCCTCGGCTGAATCCGGGGGTGGTGGGCAACCGTTGAGCTTGAAGGATTACGAATCCTCGTTGGTGCAGTACGCCACCACAGTCCAATCCCAAGAAGAGAAAGCATCCGGTGTGCTCAGCGCTTTACCAGAAGCAGGATCAGGCCAGTACTCCGTGGTGGACACCTGCGCCGAGGCTTCGGACCAAGCGGCCTGTCAGGAACAGGAATCCTGCACCATGGCCGATGGTGGCACGGGGCAGAACTACTACGTGGAGATTGACCAAGGCAACAACACCCAACGGGTCTCCCGTCCGTTGTGTTTACCGGCTGGTGAGGTCCCGGACTCAGGGTCCATGCCGATCCCGGTGTTCACCGTCGATGACCTGCAACGCCTGGATATCGCCGCAGCCCTCTCGGTGGTGGAACCAGCACCCCACACGCTGGTCAACTACAACACCAACGTCTACGCAGAAGCCACCGCCCAGGAGTTCACCACCACCCTGGCCGGTTACCCGGTCACCGTGCGGGTGTATCCGACGGAGTACACGTGGGATTACGGGGATGGCGCCACCCTGGGGCCCACCCAGTTGACGGGTTATCCGTTGGATGAGGATCAGTGGGACACCCCCACGGACACCAGCCACCGGTACACCGATACCGGGGATGTTCAGGTCACGTTGTCCACCACGTTCGAGGGTGAGTACTCCGTGGCTGGTGGGCCGTGGTTGACGGTGGATGGGACTTCCACGGTGACGAGCACGCCGGTGGAGTTGAGTGTGTGGCGGGCGAAGGTGCGTAACTACGCCGATGACTGCATCCAGAACCCCAACGGCGCCGGCTGCTGAGACACTGAAGCATGGCCACCAGCTTTCGACACTTCGGAAACCTGCCGGATGGCAGTCCCGTCACGGCGTTCACCATTGGTGATGCTGACGGCATCCACGTCACACTGCTGGAGCTCGGCGCAGCCGTCCAGTCCCTGTGGGTCCCTGCTGACGGTGGACCAACCAACGTGGTTCTGGGGCACTCGGATGCCGAAGGGTATGTACGGTACGCAGATGACTACATGGGTGTTGTGGTCGGCCGGTACGCCAACCGGATCGCTAACGCCACCTTCACACTCGACGGTCAAACGCACACCCTAGGGGTCAACAACGGCAGCGCGTGCCATCACGGCGGGCCAGAGGGCTTCAGCCATCGCGTGTGGTCAGTGACCCGATCCAGCTCGCACAGCATCACGTTTGAACTCACCAGTCCTCACCTGGACCAAGGATTCCCCGGGGAGATGACGGTCCTTGCCACGTACACGGTGGAGGGCGCCGTCGTCGTTCTGGAGATGGAGGCCACGGCTGACCGGGCCACGGTCTTCGGCCCCACAAGCCACATCTATTGGAATCTGGCGGGTGAAGGCAGTGGGGGTGTGGATGATCATCGCCTGACCGTGGCAGCTGGCCAGTTCCTTCCCGTTGACGACGACGGCATTCCTGACGGGGCGCTGCGATCCGTGGCGGACACGCCCTTGGACTTCCGTCACCCGGTTCGCCTGGGGAATGTGATGCGGGCGGACCATGCCCAGCTGCACAACGGAGTGGATCACTCGCTGCACGTCACCGGCCACGGCCTCCGTCACGCGGCAACCCTGACGGACCCCGTGAGCGGTCGATCCGTGGAAGTTCATTCCGACCTTCCGGCGGTGCAGGTCTACACGAGCAACTTCTTTGACGGCCGCACGGTCGGCACCTCCGGTACTCGGTACCGGCAAGGTGACGGCGTGGCGTTGGAACCCCAGTTCCACCCGGACACCCCCAACCGTCCTGAGCTGGGCGACCCTGTTCTGCGCGCTGGGGCGGTGCGCAAGCACCGTATTGAATGGCGGTTCCAAGGTTGAGGTGACCCATCACGCCAGTGGGACCAGGTGCTGCTGGACAAATGGACAGCGTGCAATGGGCGTTCGGCGACCTCTCACGCGCATCGATTGAGACTGCCTGGGCCGAATCCTACTTTTTGAGGCACACGATCGATTTCGGTCGACGGACACCTGCTGGGTAACTGGTCCTCACCAGCTGCTGTGTGCATCACACCTCGTGAAAGGTAGAAGTCGCTGTGAAAACTGCACCTGCAACACGCAAACTGGCAACCCTCTCCACCTGTGTGGCCATCTGTGTCACTGGATTTTTCACTGCATCCGCACCGGCTCAGGCAGCCGACCCGTATCCCAGTGCTCCCAACTGCGTTGTGGAGTCAACGCACGCGACCATTCAGAAGGGATCGAGCGGAAGCTCCGTCAAGGAAGCTCAGTGCTGGCTGAACAAGTTCAACTACGGCCTGGTTGTGGATGGCCAGTTCGGTACCGCCACGGACAGCGCAGTCCGTGCGTTCCAAAAGTCCAAGGGGTTGGAGGTGGACGGGGTTGTGGGCCCCAAAACCTGGAACGCCCTGATCTACGGGACCAAGCCGCCCGTTGACAGCCGCGCCCAGAAGGTCCAGCGGGTGATCAACTACGCCCGAGCTCAGGTGGGCAAGCCCTACGTCTTTGGAGCTGCGGGACCCAACTCCTTCGACTGCTCGGGCCTGACCCTGAGGTCTTATCAACAAGCCGGGATCATGCTGCCGCGCTACTCGGGTGACCAGGCGGCCAAATACCGAGAGGTGCCGGCCTCCCAGCGCCAGGTTGGCGATCTCATGCACTGGCCCAATCACGTCGGGATCTATGCCGGGAACGGGAAGGTCATTGAAGCGGCCAACAGCCGGACAGGTGTGGTGGAGCGCAACGTTTGGGGGACGCCCACCTATCACCGGGTGATTCCCTGAGTTGTTGACCGTGTTCGCAGGGGGTGTTCACCGCAGCGCGCGGTGAACACCCCCTGCGTGGCGTCCGCCCCTCGTGCGAGGCTCACCGCCGCTGTGGGTCAGGGGGCGACCGTCGTCGTGAAGTGTGACGCTCAAGTGGGGATGTGTGGGGTCTGCCTCAAAGCTCCCTAATAGGGGGTCATGTCCCGTTAGCCTGGTGGAAACCCACCGAAAGGACGCGCCTTGTCTCACCCTGCCCCCAGTCTTGCCGCCGAAGAAGGTGGACTCGCACCAACCCGAAGGACCAGCCTCCCCGGAAACCTGGTGCGTGGCGCCCTGATCGGCACGGTGGAGACCGTCCCGGGTGTCAGCGGTGGAACCGTGGCCTTGGTGGTTGGCATCTATGACCAACTGATCGGATCCGCCAGCGAACTGATCTCTGCCTTCCGTGCTTTGCTGTTGGGCCCCAACCGTATTGAAGGCTTCAAGAAGCATGCCGCCAATGTGGAGTGGCGCGTGGTGATTCCGGTGATGATCGGCATGGTGGCGGCGCTGCTGCTCATTGCCGGTCCCATGGAGCACCTGGTGGAAAACCACCCCGAGCTGATGCGTGCCATCTTCTTCGGCATGGTGGTTGGGTCCGTGTGGGTTCCGTTGTCCCTGGCAGGCAAGGGGTGGACCTGGGCTGACTGGCTGTTGGGAATCGGAGCTGCCCTGGTGGCCTTCTTCCTGGTCTCCATCCCGTCCACAACGCTTGAACCTCAGCCGTGGATCATCATCCTGGCCGCCTCCGTGGCGGTGTCCGCGCTGCTGCTGCCGGGCCTCTCCGGATCGTTCATCTTGCTGACCATCGGGCTCTACCAGCCCACACTGCGGGCCGTGGACAACCTGGACTTCGGCTACCTGGGCCTGTTCTTCCTGGGTGCGATTCTGGGCATGATCGTGATCGTCAAGGCTCTGCAGAAGCTGCTGGAGCACCACCACCGCGGCACCATGATCGCCCTGGCAGGTCTGATGATTGGCGCACTGCGTTCCCTGTGGCCCTGGCAGGACGACGACCGCAACCTGAACGCACCCGCGGATGACTGGGGCATCCTGCTCATGGCAGGTCTGGCCGGTCTGATCGCCGTGGTCATCCTGCTGGTGGTGGACAACCGCTTGGCAGCCCGCAAGGGCCAGTGACCTCACCCAGATCATGCGAAGTGGCGCTTTGAGACCCTTGGGTATTCATGCATGATCTGAGCAGTCAAGGTCGCCGCTGAGGGACCACGGCAACGGCCCTGCACACTTGTGCAGGGCCGTTGCCGTGTCTCTGGGGCCTTGGTCACAGGCCGGAATACGTCCGTGTGGCACGGAGGTTGCACCCCTCGAGAGACAACTACACCGCATGGAGGTACCCGTGCCCACCTTGTTCGATTCCCTGACCGCAGGTGACCTGCAGCTGCGCAACCGCGTGGTCATGGCCCCGCTCACTCGTTCCCGCGCGGAGGAGGACGGTGTGCCCACCGATCTTCACGTGGAGTACTACACACAGCGCGCCGGTGCCGGGCTGATCATCACGGAGGGCACCTTCCCGGCCTTCACCAACCGTGCATTCGTGGGTCAGCCGGGCATTGTCACGGATGAGCAGCAGGCAGGGTGGGCCCGCGTGGCCGAGGCCGTGCACGAGCAGGGCGGCACGGTGGTCATGCAGATCATGCACGCCGGTCACGTCACCCACCCCGGCCTGACCCGTGGCGCGCAGCCGGAGGCCCCCGGTGAGACCGCACCGGACCGTGGTGAGATCCGTACCTACGACGGCAAGCAGGAAATCATCACCGCGCGCGCCCTGACCGCGGATGACCTGGAGCGCGTCAAGAACGAATTCGTGGCCGGTGCCCGCCGCGCCGTCGACGCCGGCATGGACGGGGTGGAGCTGCACGGCGCCAACGGTTACCTCCTCCACGAATTCTTGAGCCCCGTGACCAATCAGCGCGACGACGAATACGGCGGCTCCCCGGATGCCCGCGCCAAGTTCGTGGCCGAGGTCATCCAGGCAGTCGCCGCTGAAATCGGTCCCGGCCGCACAGCCTTGCGGATCTCTCCGGAACACAACATTCAGGGTGTGCCGGAGACCGATCACGACGACGTCCTGGCCACTTACGATGCCCTGCTCGATCAGATCAAGAACTTGGGTCTGGCCTACCTGTCCGTGCTGCACGCGGATGTGGACGGAGAGTTCGTGGCGCACCTGCGTGAGCGTTTCAACGGGGTCTTCATGCTCAACAGTGGGTTCGGCTCCAACACCACACGTGATGAGGCCGAGCACATGGTGGAAGCCGGGATTGCCGACGCCGTCGTGGTGGGACGCCCCATCATTGCCAACCCTGACCTGGTGGAGCGCTGGCGCAACGGGGCGGAGGAGAACCAGCCCAACCCGGCAACGTTCTACACCCCGGGCGCCCGCGGTTACACGGACTACCCGTTCGCGGAGGCCCTGGCACCGGCAGCCCAGCACTGATCCCCGTCCAGACCTCCGTTAAGGCCCAGAATCCTGCTGAAGATGGGACATAACGGAGGTCTCGGCGGTAGGGAACAGGGTCAGGACCCCTGGGCGGCCTCCAAGAACTTCAGGGCCAAGGGCCCCCCGGTGACGGCACCGCCTTCACCGTCCTCCACGAACACGGAGATCGCCAGGTCCTGGTGGGCGGCGATGATCCAGGCGTGGGTCTTGGGCGGGTCATCCGTGCCGAACTCGGCGGTGCCGGTCTTGCCCATGGCGGTGTCCGGGCTCAGTGCCTTCAAGTCTTGCAGGTAGCCGGTGGTGACCACCTCGCGCATGCCGCGGCGCAACTGTTCAGCCTCATCAGATGTGAGAGGGGGAGCAGACGGGGTCGGCGATGCGGTTTCAGACGGGGACTCGGAAGCACCATTGAACGCCTCACGGTCCGTGACCAGTTGCGGCACCACCATCTGCCCGGCATCGGCCGATGCCGTCATGGCCGCCAAGGCCAACGGGGAGACCAGGGTGCGGCCCTGACCGAACAGGGAAGCGGCGTGGGCAACACTCGATGCCTCCTGCGGCATGGAACCGCTGAAGGCATTGATCCCCAGCTCATAGGTCTGCCCGAGTCCCAAGGACTCTGCAGCCTCCAGAAGATCCGTGTGGGTCACGCGGTCGTACTGGGAGATGAAGGCCGTGTTGCAGGAATGCGCCAGGGCGTCCTTGATGGGAATCTCCCCGATGAACGCGGAGGAGTAACCCGGCGCATTGCCGAACTGCGTGCCGTCCACGGTGATGTCCTGCGAACAGTTGACCGTGGACTCCATGGTGTCCCCCAACCGCACCATGGCCAGGGAGGTCACCACCTTGAACGTGGAGCCAGGCGGATACTGGCCCTGGGCCGCTGTGGGGTACATCTGGGATCCGGCACCGTCCGCCAGCGCAAGGATGTGCCCGTCAGAAGGGCGGATGGCCACGATGGCCGACGGCGATTCCACATCCGCCAACGTGGACTCAGCCGCTTCCTGGAGTCGTTTGTCCAGGGTGATGTGCAGGTCCTGCCCGGCCACGGGATCACTGTCCGTCATGGCCCGCGAAGTTCCGGTGACAGGAGCTCCGTCCTCGTCCAGTTCACAGACGGAGACCACCACCCCTTTGGTTCCGCCCAGCCAGGAGTTGAAGTGTTCCTGGAGGCCACCGCGGCCGATCTGATCCCCTGCGATCAGATCGCCGTCAGAGTTCTGGATGTCTTCTGCGGTGACCTCATCCACCCGCCCCAAGGTGCTGGCGGCAAACGTGCGGGAGGGTGCCAGTGCCATGGTGGTCTGATCTGCCCGGTATCCGGGAATCCCGGCCGCAGCGGCGGAATCAAGATCGCGGTAGGCGTCCTGGCGCAGGGAGATCGCCGGGACAAAGGCATCGCCTGCAGCGGATGAGACAGTGGCCGCGTAGGAATCTGGATCCACGTCCACCAGCTGGGCCAACCGTTTGGCCGCGGATTCACGGTCCGCAGGTGAAACCTGGCTCAGGTCCAACCCCACCTGATGGACCGGGCGTTCGGAGACAATCACCTGGTCCCCGGCACCCAGGATGTTGCCACGCTCAGCCGGTGTGCTACTCAGCCGCAGGCCTTCATTCTCCGCAAGGGACGGTTCAATCACAGTGGGGGACCACGCCGGGGCCCAGTTCTGGTCATCGTCAGAGCGGATCTCCACCGTGGTGTCGTAGCTCCAGGGTTGATCCAACCCCGGGACGTCCCAGGTCCAGGAGAGAGTGGCAGGCCGAACGCCGTCGTCGGAAATCTCCCCCAAGGAACTGACCTCAACATCCCACGTGGCCCCAGGGATGTTGGCCACGATCCGGTCGAACTGATCCTGGGCATCGGCACCAGAGGTTCCCGCAAAGGTGATGCCGGAGACGTCCCGGTCCGTCAGAGCCTGAGCGAGCTCACGCGCTTGGTCGCTACCGCGGCCCCCGGTGACCAAACCGCAACTGGTGGCCAGCACGGCCAGCGCACCAGCACCGGCGCCGCCCAGCAGAGTTCGGCGGTTCAGAGGCCGCCACCCGAAATCCGAATGCGCTGTCATGGAAAATTTTTACCAGTTCCGGTGGGCCAAATACTCCCCCACCACGGCCGAGCCCAAGTCATCCAGCTCGGGACGTTGAGATCGGAAG
>NZ_JROX01000464.1:0-268 GCF_000800955.1 Kocuria sp. ZOR0020 | reverse complement strand
GGTGCAGAGGGCGCTCGCCGTCAGCGGCACCTGGTGCGCCTGGCCCGCGGCCACGGCATGCGCGTGGTGGGTCCGGCCAGCTTGGGTGTTTTGAACAACGCCCCTGACCAGCGCTTCAATGCCACCGTACTGCCTGCTCCGTTGTTGCCCGGCAACATGGGTCTGTTCACCCAGTCCGGTGCCTTGGGCACCCTGCAGGCCTCGGCTGCGGTCCGTCACGGTCTGGGCATCTCCACGTTCCTCTCAGCCGGTAACCGTGCTGATGTCT
>NZ_JROX01000071.1:0-2308 GCF_000800955.1 Kocuria sp. ZOR0020 | reverse complement strand
GGGCCCGGCCGCACCGAGAACCAGGGCGGCCGCGAACAGGATCCCGCCCCACCACTCGGGCGAGCCGGGCGCCCCGCTCACCCCGCGGAAGCCGCTGGAGCCGGTGCGGCGCCGGTGGATCCACGACCGCACACCGAAGGCGGTCACCAGGCCGGCCAGGTACAGGCCCAGCGCCAGAGCCGGGGCCACTTCCGACATCATCACGGTCCTCCTCGATCCGGCAAACGCAGCACGCCCCGGGTGACCCGCTGGTGCGCCCGAGGAGTGCCAGCAGGCCACCCCTCAACAGTACACAGAAACCTGTACCGTAGGGGGGATGACCGCGGTGACCCCCACCCATACTTCGGCCCTGTCCCGGTTGGGCCATGCTCTCTCGGACGGGACCCGGACCCGGATCCTGCTGTCCCTCCGAGACGCCCCGGCCCGGCCCTCGGAACTGGCTCAGGCCCTGGGGGTGTCCAAGCAGGTGATCTCCAACCAGCTGGGGTGCCTGCGCGGGTGCGGGCTGGTGACCTCCACCGCCGAGGGGCGCAGCACCTGGTACTCCCTGGCCGATCCCCGCCTCGGGGCTGCCCTGGGGGACCTGCTGGAGCTGGTGGTCACCGTGGACCCGACCTGCTGCTCCCCGGAAGGATGCACCTGCACATGACCTCCCTGACCCTGGACCCCAAGCCCATCGCCGATGCACGCCGGGCGGTGCTGCACCGCAGGGTGCGCTGGATCGTGGCCGGCACCATCACCTACAACGTGCTCGAGGCGGTCATCGCCCTGACCGCCGGCACCATCGCCTCCTCCTCGGCGCTGATCGGCTTCGGCCTGGACTCGATCGTGGAGGTCCTCTCCGCGGCGGCGGTGGCGTGGCAGTTCGCCGCCCCGGACCCGCACCGACGGGAAAAGGTGGCGATGCGGGTGATCGCGTTCTCCTTCTTCGGCCTGGCTGCCTTCGTCACCGTCGATGCGATCCGCGCCCTGCTCGGGGCCGCCGAGCCGGAACACTCCCCGGTCGGGATCGCCCTGGCCGCGGTGAGCCTGCTCATCATGCCGTTCCTGTCCTGGTTCGAACGCCGCACCGGCCGGGAGCTGGGCTCTGCTTCTGCGGTGGCCGATTCCAAGCAGACCCTGCTGTGCACCTACCTCTCCGCCGTGCTGCTGGTAGGCCTGGTGCTCAACAGCACCCTGGGCTGGTCCTGGGCCGACCCGCTGGCTGCGCTGGTGATCGCCGCCGTGGCGGTCAAGGAGGGGCTGGAGGCCTGGCGCGGAGACGCCTGCTGCACTCCCGTTGCGGTCCTCACCGCCGAGGACGGTGCACACTGCGGTGGATGCGGTCCCAACTGCGCCCACTGAGCACGGTCGGCACGCGTCGGCGCCCCGAGACGAGGACGCCGGGGCGCACGGCTTCTCAGGAACCGAGGTAGACGGAGATCGCGGCGAACAGCGCAACTCCGCCGGTGAGCAGGATCGGTCCCGGCACGCTGGTGTCGCCTTCGTGGGCTTGGTCGGGCATCTCCTCGACCACAACGCTGGCTAACGTTCCGCCAGTCAGTGCGAGCATGGACAGAGCCCAAATTTCCGGGGCTTGATGCAGCGCGAAATATCCCAGGATGGCCGCGGGCTTCGCTCTCGATCCACCCGCCGCGCCTTTTGAAGTGGCTCCTGTCCCCACCGCTGTGTGGGCGACGACTCCCCGCGCAGCGTCCACGCACCAACAAGCCACCTCACTCAAAGCGCAGAGCGCCCCGCCTTTCTCGGGAAATTAACAGGAAAAAGCCGACAACAATTCAGGTCTTCATCAAGCCTTGACCACTTCTTTACGATCTCTATACATTCCCGAATCGGATTGTGATTGTTTCGTAATCTCCTTGTACTCTTCAGTGCGTGCCGACCACTGATCCTGTCGGCGCCCTCGTGGCACATCGCCGAGTTCTGCCGGTGCTCGGGGTTCCTGAAGAGAAATCGCTTGGCAGAAGCGGGGGAACCATTACCGGTCCCGGTGTACCGGGGCCTTGGGGTTAAGTCTCAGAGCGCGTGCGTTCTGCGGCCGGGTGTCTCCCACCCGCATCCGACAGCTCACCTCGTAGGCAAAGGGAGGAACTCCACCATGTCGCTTTTCAAGCAGCACACTGCCCGTCACCGCGCCCAGACCTCCTCGCGCGCCGTGCGTACCACCACCGTCGTCGCCGCCGCCGGCGCAGCGCTGGTGGGCTCCATCGCTCCGGCCCAGGCCTACGCCGAGATCCCCGCCGCCTCCGGGTCCTCCTATGCGGCTCCGGCCTCGGCGATGGCCGATCTGGCCTCCTACACCACCCCG
>NZ_JROX01000070.1:0-36061 GCF_000800955.1 Kocuria sp. ZOR0020 | reverse complement strand
CCCCATCCTCCTGGGAGGTGGGGCGCCGTCGTCGTGCAAGGGGGTCCGTCAGATCACCTGAAACGCGGAAAGATCAGCTGTTCTGACCGGGGACCTGCAAGTTGTCTTCCAGGCACTGCTCGTAGGCGGCCTGGTTCTGGTCATCCATGTACTGGGACACGCACTGCTGCACCGCCGGGTCCTGGAACATCTGCCAGGCCACGCCGCCCACCAGAATCCAGAAGACCAGGGCGATGCCACTAAGAATCAGACCGATGATGTTGAGCACCAAACCCGTGATGCCCATGCCCCTGCGGGCGCCCGGCACCTTGCGCGCCTTGACCAGGGCAACGATGGCAAAGATCAGGCCCAGGACCGCCAGGAGCACCGTGAGGCCCAAGAAGAACAGGACAATGCTCAAGGTACCCAGGACAACGGCGGCAACGGCCAGACCGCGGCCGGGAGTGACGGGCGGGGCTGCGTAGGGCTGATCGTAGGGGTTCTGGTTCGACCCACCCTGGGCGGTGTAGAAGTCCTGACCGCCGTTCTGGTTGTAGGAGCCCTGCCCGTAGGGGTTTGGGTTGTACGGCTGCGCCGCCTGCTGGTTCTGGCCGTAGTTGTTCTGGCCGTACTGGTTCTGTCCCTGCTGGCCCGGGCCGTAGTTGTTCTGGCCGGAGTTGTTTTGGCCGGAGTTCCAGGGCTGCTGCTGACCGTCCTGGGCGGGCTGGCCGTTGCCCTGCCCCTCCGGGACCCGCACACCGTATCGGGGCGGCTCAGAGGTGGGGTCGTACACGTTGCCCTTGGGGCCGCCATCGCGAACCGGCTGTTGTCCGCCCACGTTGGGATCGGCCCCCTGCCCGCCCTGATCCGATGACCACGGCGCGTTGGGATCGTTGGTGTTCTGGGGACGTTCGTAGCTCACCTGGTGGGCCCTCCCGGACTCGTCGATTCTCAGTAACGGTGCAAGGTCGCACAGCGCTAGCAGGTTTCTGCTCCCATGGTCCCACAGCACGCTGACACGTTGGCCCGGCAAGGCCCAGCGAACTTCACGACGTTCACAGCAAGCGTTCTCACAGCTGATACCGGGCCGCGACTCACTCCAACGGTGGTTCAATCATCATGTGAGCGCATCAACACGATTTCGGTCCGGTACCGAACGCCTCCTCCGAGACGCTCTGACCAGTGACATTGCCTTGGGCTACGCAGCCGTGGTTCTGGGAGTTTTTGTTTTCATCCGGGTTTACGACGGCGGCGCGCTGCGCGACTCCGTGATTGCCGCTGCCAGCACCAATCTGGACAATCTGCAGGCAGACACGTTCACGGTGCTGCTCTGCAGCGCCTTTGTGGTGGAGAAAGCCACCGGGTTGTTGCTCTTGCCTGTTCTGGTGATCGCCTTTGCCGTGGCCCAGCACAGACTGGGGCGACTCCCCTTGTTGGTGACCATCACGGTGGGTCACCTGCTGGCCACACTCTTTGTGGCCCGCTGCTGGTTCACGGCATCACTGAGGGCTTCCTGCCGCAGTCGATCGTCCACGTGACGAACGTGGGATTCAGTTACGGACTGGCAGCCGTCACTGGTTTGTTGGCCTGCACCATCGCCGGTAGATGGCGCCGTGTGGGCTATGTGCTGCTGGTGATTGTGGCGTGGTCCTGGGTGATCATCCTGGGGCCGGTGCTGCACTTGCACTTGTTCCGACCCTCATTCACGGATGCGGGTCACGCGATAGCACTGTTCACCGGCCTGGCGCTGTCCACGCTGCCGGGATCCCTGACGTCAACAAAACAGCCCCCCGTGTCAACACGGAGGGCTCGCCAGTGAAAACGGCGCTCCTGCCAGTGAGCAGAAGCGCCGTTCCTTGTCAGAGACGTGGAGATGGGGGGAATTGAACCCCCGTCCGGTGCAGTGTCATCAAGACTTCTCCGGGTGCAGTGTGCGTGTGATTTTCTCAGCCCTGGCCATCATGCACACAAGTGACCAACGGGCTCAGTCGCGTGAAAGTCCCACAGCAGCCCGCGACGAACTACTGCAGCAGTGGCCCTCTAGCTGATGCTAGACACCGGGGCGAAGGCGAACCCGGGCTAACAGACTGCTGTCGCTGCTATCAGGCAGCGAGAGCGAAGTCAGTGCGCTTGGAATTGGCACTTATTGGTTTGCACAGAACGTTTACGAGATGACTGCGCATTCTCGACCCGCTTCTCTCGATTCAACTCACACCGTCGAAACCGATCATCCCCATATTCGGTTGTGAACCAACCACCGAAACCACCCATCCTGCGGGCGAATCAGACGTTCAAGGATAGCCCCTGAAACCCTACGCGAACAAGGGGTCGATGAGACCCGTCGAGGATGCCCGCGTTGGGTTGTGAGCCACCTCATCTCGATGTGCTCGCCTAAACACGTGGTGAGTAGGCGGTGATGGCCGAGCGCCTTGCTGTGCCGACATGGCGGCCATCCGCACCATATGATCTGCTAGCGGGTGGCCGGGCTCAACTGCTTCGCGCCGTCGCCCCTTCGGCGCCACCGGCAGCAATCACCACATCCAGCCTCGTCGAGGCGAAGGCGATCCCGCCGAGGCAGAGCACGAGCGCCGCCACCGCAATCGGGCCAAACCCGAAACTGCCCGAGAACCCCATGCCGATGCCGCCGGCGAGCACCATCACCAACGACGCCAGTGTCGAGAACAGGGTGAAGTCCGTCCCAGCAGACTCGGGCCGTGTCAGGTCCATCGAGATCGTGTACACCACGGCCGTCGCCGCGGCGACGCCAGCGTTGACCAGCGCTACCACAATGATGGCGAACCAAACCTGAGTCACTCCTAACGCCAGCGCGATCACTCCGAGGCAACCCATGGCCTGCACCACACCCAGGCCCAAGAATGCCCGCCGTCGACCCAGCGACTTGATCAGCGCCCCGGCTACCAGACCGAAGACCACCCCGAAGATGCTGCCCACGATGACCACGATCATGCCGATCCGTGACTCGCTCCAACCTTCGTCGACGAATATCGGACGGACGACGCCCTAGGACATGGCTACGCCGGCGAAGTACAGCGGCAGCACGACCAGCGTCCACAGGCGGGTCACCGGGCGGGCGAAAAACGTGCGCAGCGCCCCGAGCGTCGCATACGGGATCGGCTGAGCAGCCGTTGAACGTTTATCGTTCCAGGCCAGCACGAAGGGCAGCGGAACCGCCGACCAGGCAGCAGGGAACAGCGCTGCCGCCTGCCAACCCGCCACGTCGTAGATGACCAGGACCAAACCGCCGTCGATTACCTGGGCAATCTAGCTGCCTGCGGCCTGTATTCCGTTACCGAGGCCACGCTCGGTCGGCGGAAGCAGTCTGGTGGCGGTCGCATCGGCGGCGATGTCCTGGGTGCCGGCCACTATGAAGAGCACGGCGAATAGACAGAGCAGCTGCGCGAAATCTTCAGCTGGGTCGAAGACAGACAGGCTCCCGCAGCCGAGAACAAGGACCGCCTGGCTACCCAGCAGCCAACCGCGATAGTGTCCAAGCCGCCGTGATCCGAACCGGTCCACTACGGGCGCCCAGAGGAATTTCAGGACCAGGAGAGTCGCCAGCCCGCTCGCGGCGCCGATCGTGGCGAGCGGCACCCCCTCTGTCTGCGCAATCGTCAGAAACGCATACGTGAACATGCCGAGGCTGAGGTTCTGTGTGCAGTAAAGCGCCGCAAGAAGCCCCAGCCGGAAGCTGCGGCTCATGCCGATTGGGCGCGCGCTCACGCGGATGCCCCAGCAAGGCGGCGGTAGATCGGACTCGTCTCAGCAAGCTCTGCGTGGGTGCCCATTCCATTCACCTCGCCGTGATCCATCACCAGTATCTGGTCGGCCGTCTCGATGGTGTTGAGCCTGTGCGCGATGACCAGCACGGTTCGGTTGGCAACCAACCTGCTGAGCGCCGCCTGGATACGTCGTTCGGTCGCGGGATCAACGGAGGCGACAGCCTCGTCCAGCAGCAGCACCGGCGCGTCCTTGAGCAGCGCCCGTGCGATCGACAACCGCTGACGCTGTCCACCGGAAATGTTGGTGCCACCCTCGGTGAGGTACGTGTCGAGGCCCTGCGGGAGGCGGTCGACGAACTCCGCGGCCTCCGCCGCTACCAGCGCCGCACGGATGTCCTCGTTCGGAGCCCCGGGGTTGCCCACCGTCAGGTTTGCGCGGATCGTGTCCGGGAAGAGGTACACATCCTGGTACACAGTGGTCACCAGATCACGTCTGAAGTCCGGCGCGATCCGGCGCAGGTCCTCTCCACCCAGGGTGATCAGGCCCGAATCGGGATCCCAAAATCGTGCCACCAAATTCGCCACCGTGGACTTGCCTGCTCCCGACGGACCCACCAAGGCGGTGACTGAGCCCGGTTCGGCCTCGAAGCTGACGCCGCGCAGCACAGCCTCGTCGTCGTAGGAGAACCAGACATCACACAAACCTACCTTGGAGTCCTCCGGTGTCCGCGGGTCCGTGGGTTCCGGCAGCTCCTCGATATCCCAGACCTCGCCGAGCGCAGTCGCGATATGCTCCTGCTGGTGCCGATAAGCCGACAGCTCCACAAGCTCGGCGAAGGGCCGATAAAGGTTAAGTGCGACCACCAGAAACAGGAGCAGAGTGGTGGCGGAGAGCGCCTGGTTCTGGAACAGGGCAGTGCCCAGCCATAGCAGCAGCACGAACCCAGCTTCCAGGATCACCGTCGCCACCGCGGTCATCGGGCCGGTGCGGACAGCCATTCGCACGCTGGCCTCGCGAAGCTCCTCGGTACGCTTTTTGTACTCCACAGCCTGCGGGGCGTCAGGGAAGGCCCGCAACACGGCCACCCCCTGGCAGTACTCGAGCAGTGCGCGGTTGGCTTCTCGCCCGGCATCAGAAACGGTCGAGGAGATACTGGCATGTGCACGATCGCTCATTCGCAGTACGATCAGAAATACTGGCACACCGCACAGCGCCGCCGCGGTCGGCTTCCAATCGAGAGTGAGCAGCGCGATGGCGACGACGATCGGCTGCACACAAGCAATGATGAGCTTGGCAGGCATGTTGATGAAATCCACAAGCGCTAGGTGTATCCGGCCAGGACGTTGGTAGCGGCGAGCCTAGTTGAACAAACGAGAACCTCCGGGTGGGATGTGGCTTGTCTAAGGCCTACTCCAACCCGGAGGTTCTCGTGTCCCACGGTAGTGCACGGTTGACTGTTCACGGTCGCCGACTCATCGTTCAACGTCATCAGGCCGGTTGGCCCCAAGCTCATATCGCCGCCGCGATGGGTGTCTCTCGAAAGTGCGTCAAAACGTGGATCGACCGCTATTGCGCGGAAGGCGATGCCGGTCTCGTGACAAGGTCCTCGCGCCCGCACAACGTGCCTACGAGGACCAGCGCTGAGGCGGAACCGCGGGTTCTCGCGGCTCGGGCAACAGATCGAAGCGGTCCCGATGTGCTTGGACCGAGAGTCGGCGTGCCCGCACGGACGGTGTCGCGGATTCTGCGTCGCCACAACGTGCCTTACCTTCGCGAGTGCGACCCGATCACCGGTGAGGTGATCCGTTCCTCGAAGCAAACCGCCGTGCGCTACGAACGCAACCGTCCCGGTGAGCTGGTGCATATGGACGTGAAGAAGCTCGGCCGGATCCCAGACGGCGGCGGCTGGCGTGCTCACGGCCGCGCCAGCAGCTCGATCCAGCGTGAGCGCAATACGAAGGTCGGCTACGACTATGTCCACTCCCTGGTTGATGATCACTCCAGGCTCGCCTACAGCGAGGTGCTCACCAACGAGAAGGGGTCGACATGCGCAGCATTTCTTGAACGTGCGATCGCCTACTTCGCCGCGCACGGCATCACCCACATCGAACGGTTGATGACCGACAACGCGTGGGCTTACCGATGGTCGCTACGCACCGTGTGCTCCGAGCACGGCATCCGTCAGAAGTTCATCAAACCTCACTGCCCTTGGCAGAACGGCAAAGTCGAACGACTGAACCGGACCCTGGCAACGGAGTGGGCCTACCGTCGAGCCTTCACCAGCAACCTTGAGCGAGCCGCTGCCCTTGCGCCATGGCTCGAGTTCTACAACACTGAACGACGCCACAGCGCACTCGAAGGACACCCGCCGATCAGCCGACTGCAACCAACCTGATGGCCGGGTACACCTAGATGGGTAAAGAACCGGCCGCTCCGCCGCCCGTGCGGCGATAGATCCTTGTGCCCACCCACATCAGTGGGAGGGCAAGGGTAAATGTCACACCGTGATACCACGTGAAGGATCCTGCAAAACGAAAGAAGTCCAGTCCGGCGATCACGACGTGGACCAGCAACGTGACCAAGATTCCCGTCTCCAAACGTGTTGTGGCCGCGCGTCGCTGCCTCTCTCCTTCCAGCAGAGGCGTAGCCAGGGGGGCCTCCCTGGACCAGGCCAGCGTGTCCCGGGCACACTCGACCGCTTGTGTTCGCTCATCAACACGGAGGTCGGGGCGTGCCCAGATCACCACCACCAGCATGAGCTGAAGCACCAGAAGCGCAATCAACCATGGCTCCAAGCCGGAGGCGGCGAAGCCCGATGATTCGCCAGGCTCGATCAATCTGGCCCTGACTCCCACGCTGACGCCGTTAAGTGCAACCACGGCGTAGAGACAGATCGTGAACAACAGGGACATCGCCCAGAGGCGCCCGCCAGCCCCCAACACCAACGCGGTGTACGTACTCCGGAGGCTCCGAGAGGGCCGCAGCGGGGCCGGAGCATCGTCGGCGTCAGGCAGCGGATCACGCGGCGCGCAATCCCCACCCGGGGGTATCGAGGAGTCTGGTGTGAGTGCACCTGCCCCAGTGCTACTGCGACGGTCTTGTTTGTTCCGGCGAAAAGCGGCTGCCCGAATCGGAGAACCACCGCCATGCCCGATCAGTGCGGTGGCGGGAGAGAACAAGATCCAGATCGCCATGACAAGCACGAACGCTGTCGGCACGGCCCAGGCGAGGGTCGTGTGGAACACCTTCGTGTACCCAAGGTTGAACAGAACAGGTGACCAGACCAGTGCCCCGAGACATCCCAGGATCCCGGTCACCCGTACCACCGCATTGAGAGGATGGACCGTGAGAAAACCACTCGCTGCGGTCAAGTACCGCGACCAGCGCGGAACCTCGGCCACCACCAACATCAGGCAGATTCCACGGTAGAGGTACCAGGCGGGGTTTTGCACGAAGTCCGCCAGGTACCAGTACTCATCCCGGATAAATCGACTGATCAGCTCGCACCAGATCCCGGCCGTGGCCAGACTCACGGCAAGACCGAGCGCGATCCCCACCCCGGTACCCGCCAATGAGACGGAACTGGACCTGGACGGCGACCGGGCCTGTGACCGGCGAAAGTCCCGGTGCCTGTGGTGACGGGGACGGACCATTAGCGCATGTTCCGGTAGCGCATGGCCCGCTGGGCCTCCCTGTTGTCCTGGGCTTCGCGCAACGCCTGGCGCTTGTCGTACTCGCGCTTACCGCGGGCCACCGCGATCTCACACTTCACGCGCTTACCGTCCAGGAAGTACAGGCTCAGCGGGACAATGGTGAAACCCGCTTCCCGGGTCTTCTGCTCGATCCGGTCCAGTTCCGTGCGGTGCAGCAGCAATTTACGACGTCGTTTGGCCGAGTGGTTGGTCCAGGAGCCCTGGAGGTACTCGGGAATGTGGACGTTCTCCAACCACAGTTCCCCCCGGCGGTCAAAACCGCAGTATCCATCCACCAGGGAAGCCCGCCCCATGCGCAGGGACTTGACCTCAGTGCCCATCAGGGCAAGACCGGCTTCGAACGTGTCCAGGACCTCGTAGTCGTGCCGCGCTTTTTTGTTGTTGGCCACGATCTTGCGGCCGTCGTCGTTCTGCTTCTTTGCCATTCTCCAGGCCTTCTCGACCCGCGCCGGCAGCGCGGGCTCAGTCGTTTGAGCTGTTGTTCAAGGCTCCCGCACGCCACCGGATGCCGGCGTCCACAAAGGCGTCGATGGCGCCGTCGAACACGGACTGGGGGTTGCCTTCTTCGTGATTGGTGCGCAGGTCCTTGACCATCTGGTAGGGGTTCAGCACGTAGGAGCGCATCTGGTCACCCCAGGAGGCCTTGACGTCCCCGGCAAGTTCCTTCTTCTTGGCCTCTTCCTCCTGCTTGCGCAGCAGCAACAGACGGGACTGCAGCACACGCAGGGCAGCAGCACGGTTCTGGATCTGGGACTTCTCGTTCTGCATGGAGACCACAATTCCGGAGGGGATGTGGGTCATGCGCACTGCGGAGTCGGTGGTGTTCACGGACTGGCCACCGGGCCCGGAGGAGCGGAAGACGTCAATCTTCAACTCTGATTCGGGGATGTCCACGGTGTCGTCGGACTCGATCAACGGGATGACTTCCACGGCTGCAAAGGAGGTCTGCCGCCGGCCCTGGTTGTCGAACGGGGAAATGCGCACCAAACGGTGTGTCCCGGCCTCCACGGACAGGGTGCCGAAAGCATAGGGGGCCTTGACCTCAAAGGTCGCGGACTTCAGCCCGGCTTCTTCCGCGTAGGACGTGTCCAGTACCTTGGTGTTGTAGCCGTGGCGCTCAGCCCAGCGCAGGTACATGCGCATCAGGATCTCCGCGAAATCTGCGGCATCCACGCCACCGGCCCCGGAGCGGATGGTGACCACGGCGTCGCGTTCGTCGTACTCACCGGAGAGCAGCGTGGTGATTTCCAGCTCGGCCAGGGCTTCCTTGACGGACTCCAACTCCTCCCCTGCCATCTCCAGGGTGTCGGCGTCGTCCTCTTCCTCGGCCAGTTGGACCATGACCTCAATGTCCTCGATCCGCGTGGACAGTTCATTGAGGCGCTTGAGCTCAGCCTGCTTGTGGGAGAGCTTGGAAGTCACCTTCTGGGCAGCTTCGGGATCGTCCCAGAGGTCCGGGGCGGCGGCTTGCTCGTTGAGTTCAGCGACGTCCGTGCGCAGCTGATCGATGTCGGAGACCTCCGCGATCGAATCGTAGGTCGCGCGCAGGTCACGGATTTCCGCGGGAAAGTCGATGGAGGCCATAGCTGTACAGCTTAGTTCATGACCGCAAACTGACGACGACGCCGCCCACCCTGAGCAGGCCCCAACCCTCACGCCACTCGGGTATCAGTCCCTGATGGGCGAGTGGCGTGAAGGTTCGGCGCGGCTGAGGTTCATCAGAACCCGCCGTTTAGGGGATGCGCCCCCGGCGTGCGACGTGATGGGCTGAAGGCACTGCTCTGCCCACCTCTCACCGGATGAATAGGACCGTATTGTGGGACTACCCGAACGACTCGTTGCCCTGCGCAGGTTCAAACTTGCCCGCCTGGCCGTGATGCCCCTGAACCTCTCCGTCCCCGCCGGTGTGCGGGTGGGATCGGACCTGACACTGGTGCACTACGGCTTCGGCACGGTGATCTATCCGGAGGTGACCATTGGGGACCGCGTGCGGATTTACCACCAGGTCACCATTGGCCGGAAAGACGCTCATGTTCCCCGCGACCAGTCACCTTTCGAGCACGTGAAAATCGGCGACGACGTCGTGCTGTTCCCCGGCTGCAAAGTCCTGGGTGGCGCAGGAGTCACCCGGGTCGGAAGCGCCACCATTGTTGGCGCCAATGCCGTGCTGTTGAACTCGACCGGCGAGAACGAGATCTGGGCCGGCAACCCCGCCCGCCTGGTGGGTCACCGCACAAACCGGTGACCCACCAGCGCCGAACCCTCACGCCACTCGGGTATCAGGCCCTGATGGGCGAGTGGCCTGAGGGTTCGCGCGGCGTCAGCCCTCCCGGAGCTGGGTTGACCACTGGTCCGCGAGCGCGCGGGTGCCCTGGGCCATGAGCGTGACGTCGGAGGTCACAGCAAGGAAGTCGAATCCGTCGTCCACGTACTGCTGGGCTTGGGTGGAGTCGAATGCATTGACGCATATCTTGGTGCCGGTGGGATGCACCTCCCGGTACACGTGGGCCACGGCCTCCAGAAGATCCGGGTGAGTTTGCTGCCCGATCAACCCCATGGACGCGGCACGGTCAGAGGGCCCCACGAACACTGCGTCCACACCCTCCACGGCTGCGATGTCAGCAGCATGTTCGACGGCGGTGGCGGACTCAATCTGTACGGTCAAGCTGACCAGCTCGTGGGCACGGTGTAGGTAGTCGGGAACCCCGTTCCACCGGGCCGAGCGTGCCAGGGCACTACCGATCCCGCGCCCTCCACGCGGGGGATAGAACATGGCTGCCGCCGCCTGCTCCGCCAGTTCGGGGGTGTCCACCATGGAAACCATGATGTTCTGGGCACCCGCATCCAAGACCTGTTTAATCAGCACGGTGTCCACGGACGGTACCCGCACCACGGCCGTGGCAGGATAGGCCGCTGCCGCTCGCAACAACGAGGCCGTGGTTTCCAGTCCGATCGGTGAGTGTTCGCCATCGATCAGCAGCCAGTCCATCCCGGAACCAGCCGCGATCTCCGCAGCCACGGGCGAGCCGGAGCACACCCAGGAACCCACCAAGGGGCGCTGAGCACGTGCCAGGCGATCGGCGAACGTGGGAGGGAGTTCTAAACGAACCGGCATGTGATGGACCCCAGCTCTCTGTAATCGGCGTGCACGGTGTCCCCGGGGTCAACCCACATGGGTCGGGTGAAGAAGCCGGCCAGGATGATCTCCCCCGCCTTGAGGTGATCCCCGTGGGCAGCCAGCTTGTTGGCCAACCACACCACACCGGCGGCCGGGTGGTTCAGCACTGCGGCAGCCACCCCGGATGCCTCGATGGTCTGGTTGCGGTACAACAAGGCCGAGACCCACCGCAGATCAAGGGCATCAACAGCCACCGGCCGGCCACCCAGCACCATGGCACCCAGAGCCGCATTGTCAGCGATGGTGTTCACGATGGTCCGCCCCTTCATCTCAATCCGGGAGGAGACCACCTCCAGCGCCGGCACCACGTGCTCAGTGGCCTTGAGGACGTCAAAGACCGTCACGTCTGGGCCTTTGAGGTCCTGACTCAGCACAAAGGCCAGCGCCACCTCGATTCGCACGTTCTGATGGTGCTGGTCTCAAGCATGTGCGCTCCTGGTGTGACGACGACGCCGGTGGCCGCGGCGCCGTCGTCGTGAAAGATCCGGACGGTGACCGGTGAGTCTCAGAGCTGGTGACCCAGCTTGTACTCCCCCTGTTTCCACTCGGGCATGGAGTCCTGCCCCTCCTCGGGGCGGGTGTAGGAGGAACCATCGGCGCCGATGGTCACCTCCATCTCCGAGTCATCGGTGCGGGAGACCAACGGAAACGGATTGCCGTCCAGCTTAAGGACGGTGGAGGCCTCCGTGTACCAGGACGGAACCACGGGGTTGCCCCACCAGTCCCGGCGCTGGTTGTCACGAACGTCCCAGGTCACCACGGGGTTGTCCGGATCCCAGGTGTAGTAGTCCTGAGTGTAGATCTCCACACGGTGTCCGTCAGGATCACGCAGGTCGAGATAAAAAGGCTCTTCATGAACGAGGGTGTAGTCGAGGTCTGAAACCGCCGGCTTCGAGCAGACTCCTGTCGATGTAGTGCCTCAGGTTCCGGAACCCAAGCGCGATCCCGCGCAGATGCTCGAGTCGGCCATTGATCGCCTCCGTCGGGCCGTTGCTGGTCCCGGGCCGATCGAAATAGCCGAGGACGTCAGCGGCTCGTTGCTTGAGCGTACGAGCGAGCTTGCGGACCTCGACCAGCTGCACGGGCACCCCCGCGGAAATCCGGTCGATCGTGTGCTGCAGGAAGAACCTCCCCAGCCCGCGGTCCGTCTCCCGATACGCGGTGATCATGTCCTGATACACACCCCAGGTCGCTTCAACCTCGACATGGCGCTGGTCGGCGAACACCTCCTCGAGTCGCGCATGCTGCTTCTCGGTGAGAAGACCCGCTCCTGTCAGCAGAGTCCGGCGGACCCGGTAGAGCGGATCACCAGTCCTACCCCGACGACCGAACACATCGCGCTGAACACGGCGCCGACAGTTCTCCAGCGCGTCCCCGGTAAGCCGGATCACATGGAATGGATCCATGATCGGAGCAGCGTCGGGAAGCTCTTCGGCGGCGGCGGTCTTGAACCCAGTGAATCCGTCCATCGCAACGACCTCGATCCCGTTCTGCCACTGCTGCGGGCGTGCAGCCAGCCACCGCTTGAAGACTGCTTTGGAGCGGCCTTCGACCATGTCCAGCAGCCGGGCAGGTCCGGCCTTCTCACGCACCGGGGTCAGATCGATGATCACGGTCACGTACTTGTCGCCACGCTTCGTGTGGCGCCACACGTGCTCGTCGACACCGATCGTGGTGACACCGTCGAAGCGGTGGGGGTCATCGATCAGTTGTCGTGTGCCTTCAGCGAGGATCGCGTCGTTCGCGGCCAACCATGACACGGCCAATCCTGCCGCGACGCGGGAGATGGACAGATGGTCCACCACGAGTCCTTCCAGTCCCCATCGCAGACCGCCGCGGGAGATCTTCGCCCGCGGCGGCGCCGCTGCGGGAGATCTTCGCCCGCGGCGGCGCCGCTGCGGTCGTGTCCTGGCGCCACACCCGGCCGCATCCTGAGCACTTGTAACGACGCACGCGGATCAGCAGCGTCGTGGGTCGGTGTCCGAAGGGTTCGTGCGCGAGCCTGCGCACCACCGTGTCCCGTGGCGTCCCCTCACATCCGCAGTGCTGGCACCACTGGTCTGGTTCAACGACTCGGCATTGGAGCATCGCTCGGTCGGGTTCCAGGTGTTGTCCGACGGCTTGGAGACCGAGCTCGTCGAGGCGGCAGAACGTGGTCAGGCAGGGCGCATCAAAAGTAGGGTGGGACATGTCGAGGTCTTCCGGATGGGCAGTGTAGGAACTTCCATCTTCAGGGAGACCTCGACTCCTACACGGACAGCGACGCGCTCAACGGACTACACCCTCGTTCGAGAAGAGCCCTTTTGCCATCACCTCCGCCGTTTACGGCATGGACATCGGCGCGGTGATAGCTGTGACCCTGATGCTCAACTGCCCCATTGCTGCAACTGTGGGCGGGGTCATTCCCCTGGTGGCACGCGCTTGCAAGGTGGATCCGGCGGTGTTCTCCACACCGTTCATCTCCACGTTCTGTGACGCCACCGGCTTGTTGGTGTACTTCTCGGTGGCCATTGCGCTGCTGGGACTTTAGGTCTGTGCACCCACACTGCCCCGCTCTCCAGCCGGGGAACGGCGTTTGAACATGGGCTGGTCGGGCATGAGGGCGAGCTTGATGACAAAGGTCAGATACAACGCCATGGGCACGATCTCACCTGCGGTCTCAGTCAATGCCAGCAGACGGATCACAAATCGGGGAACATCCCAATAAATCATGATGATGAGCATGTCCACGCCCACCGCAAAGACCGCAAGCAGCGCCAGGAGGCCCAGCAGAGTCCACGACTGGCGCCTGGTCCACTTGTTGGCCCGCAGGTGGCCGATGACCAGTGGAATCAACAGGACCGTGCCGATCGCAGCCCACACGATCAATTCGCCGAAGTCCACGTCCCGGAGTCGAAAGGCCGGCTGCAGTTCCCAAGCCACAGCCAGGTATTCGCCGCCTTTCTCGTGAATCTGGAAGAGATCATCAATCACAATCACGATCGACACCAAAGCCCAGGCCGCGAACACCGAGGCCCGATGAACCACCGACAACACCAGCAGCACGACACCGGCGGCCAGCATCAGAATGTGACCCCAGACTTCAATGTGCGAGCCATCAAAGTCACCTTCCCACGCAATCGGCGCAAAGACGCCCATGACCCCGTCCTCGGAGCCACCTCCGAGGTTGTGCATGACATTGCCCGCCAACAGCAGGGCTGTGATCAGCAGCAACACCACCAACGTGGTCCACACCTGGATGCGAGCACTCAAGGCAGCAGGTGCCTGGCTACCGCGACGTGAGCCGATGGAATCCGATGCTTTTGCCTGCCGTACTGAATCCTGCCCTTGACCGGTCACTTGTTCTCCCTGCTGCCACCCGTTCCCGCGGAACGGCGCATGAAATCTGACTGGTGGGCCATGCTAGGTGGCTCATGTGAGAGCGGCTTTCACATTCGCCAGAGCAATGCCTCGGCTCCCAGGTCAACGCCCATGGTGGAGCGGATGGTGCGCAGGTGGTCACGCATGTGCTGGGCTGCCAGGTCCCCGCGACCTTCGGCGATGGCGCGGTAGATCGCCACGTGCTCCTCCAGCTCCCGGGGATTGCCCAGGTGGTCACGCAACTGGGGGATGATGTGGTGCGCGCGGACCATTTCCTCATGGCAGCGCTGCAACGTGGTCACCAATCGGGTGCTGCGCGCGGAATGTGCGATCTCCAGGTGAAAGGACCGTGCCCGTTGCGTCCGGGCGATGGGGTTGTTCTGGCCTCCTGATTCCTGACGATCGATGCACTGCCGCAGCCGGTGGATGGTTTCCGCATCCGCAAACCGCGCGCACTCTGCAGCCGCGTGCGGCTCCAACAACATCCGCAAGTCCAAAACTTCCGTGAGGTCTTGCTGAGTCATGGCCCGCACCAGATAACCCTTCTTGGGCAACACGGTGACCAGACCTTCGGCCGTGAGCTGCCGCAGCGCTTCCCGCACCGGAGTCTTGGAGCTTTCAAAACGGGTGGCCAGATCGGACTCGATCACCACCTCACCCGGGGCGAGTTCACCCGTGAGGATCATGGATCTGAGCTGGTCACTGACGGTGGAGCTCAAGGACATCTTTTTCTTGGGGCCGGCCACTTGTGAACTGTATCACTCGCTGTTAGAAATATATTTCATAAATGAGCCTCCAGCCTCCCCAGCTGTCACGCACAACTCGAACACACCGAGCCACCACGGCCCGTCGACTGCCTCGAGCCACCCGGACAAGATGACCCCCAGCGCACGGCGCGCCCTGTTTGCCGCTGTGACCGGCACCTTGATCGAGTGGTAGGACTACGCGCTGTACGGTGCTGCCGCCGGTCTGCTGACCTCATTCGTCTTGGCCACTCCCCCGGCGGGCGTTGTGCTGGCCACGGGCGCGTTTCTGCTGGTCTCCAGCCTGGGCCACGACGCCCTGCTGGGTTGGGCATGGCGCATCCCGTTCCTGGCCTCCGCCATTCTGTTCCTGCTGGCGCTGTTCATCCGCCGTCATTTGGAGGAGACTCCGGAATACGTGGAGGCCCTGGCCCGGGTGGAGTCCCAGAACCAACGTCAGGCCGTCCCTGCCCTTCAGCTGTTCCGGCGCCACGGCAAGGCCTTGGTGATCGGCTTCTTCTCCGTGACCGGACACAATGCCCTGAACTACGCCATGGCGGTCATTGCCCTGTCCCTGATGACTTCCGATGCCGTGGGTCTGGAACGCAGCGCTGCCTTGGGAGCCGTGACAATCGGTACCGTCTTTGGGATCATCGGCACCCCGATCGGCGGATTGGCCGCCGATCGGTTCGGCCCCGCCAAGGTCTTTGCCACCGGCAGCGCCCTGGGTGCGGTCTACGCCTTGCCACTCTTCAGCGCCTTGAGCAGCGGCAGCTCCCTGATGGCCGGTGCCGCCATTGCCGGTGGCTACGGCCTGGTGATTGCCATGACCTCCGGCAGCCAGGGCGCCTTCCTAGCCCACTTGTTCCCGGCCCGCGAGCGCTACAGCGGCATCGCCATCACACGTGAGATCAACGGTGCCGTGATGGCGGGTCTGACCCCCTTGGGCTTGGCGCTGGTCATCGAGTTGTTCGACGGCGCCGTGGTGGCTGCCGCCGTCGTCGTTTCCGTGTGTTGTGTCCTGTCCCTGCTGGCCATCCTGGCCTCACGCACACTGCGGGATCAGAGCATCCAAGGCACTGATGCAGCCGGCCAAACCACAGCCCGTGGGGAGGCCCAACGAAGTTGCAACGCAGGCTGCCTGCAGTCAACGAGTTGCGGCCGTTGCTGCAGTTGGACCGGATCTCTCGGGATCGTCGTGCCGCACGGCTGTCCAAAGCAGCGGACGTGGGCGATCTTCGCGCCATCGCCAGGCGCCGGACTCCCCGGCCGGACTTTGACTACGTGGACGGTGCCGCCCTGGCTGAGGTCACCGCCACCAGAACTCGCGCGGCTTTTCACGACGTCGAACTGGTGCCCCAGGTACTGAGCGGAACCCAGACCGTGGACACCTCGGACAGCATTGCGGGAGGCATCAGCACCCTGCCGTTCGGGATTGCACCCACCGGATTCACTCGGTTCATGCACTACGAAGGTGAGGATGCCGGGGCCGCTGCCGCTGCGGCCGCCGGGATCCCATTTACGCTCTCCACCATGGGCACCCGTTCCGTGGAGGAAGTCGCTGCGGTTTCCGGTACGGGGCAGCGGTGGTTTCAGCTCTACCTCTGGAAGGACCGCGAGCGCTCCCGTGAATTGCTGGAACGGGCCTGGGCCAACGGGTTCGACACCTTGCTGGTCACCGTGGACACCCCCGTTGCGGGCCTGCGGCTGCGCGATGCCCGAAACGGCATGAGCATCCCGCCGCGTCTGAACGCCAAGACCATTGCGGATGCAGCGATTCGCCCGGAATGGTGGTTCAACTTCCTCACCACTGACCCGCTGACCTTTGCCTCCCTGTCCAACTCCACGAGCTCATTGCCGGAGTTGATCAACAGCATGTTCGACCCCACCCTCAGCTGGGCGGATCTGGAGTGGATCCGTGGCCAGTGGCCGGGGCAGGTGTTCGTCAAGGGCGTCCTGAATCCCGACGACGCCGAACGGTGCGTGGCCACCGGAGCCAACGGCCTGGTGGTCTCCAGCCACGGAGGCCGCCAGCTGGACCGTTCCGTGGTGCCTCTGGAGATGCTGCCGGTCATCAGGGAAACTGTGGGTGACGGCACACAGATCGTCTAGGACTCCGGGATTCTCTCCGGCACGGACGTGGCGATTGCACTGTGCCTGGGCGCGGACTTCACCATGGTGGGCAGGGCCTACCTGTACGGGCTGATGGCAGGCGGGCAGGAGGGTGTGGAGAAACTCATTCAGATCCTGGCCAAGGAGCTGGAGGTGACCATGCACCTGTTGGGAGCCGCTGATCTCAGCCAACTCCACCCTGGCTTGATCCGCAACGTGGCACAGTTCACCGGGCGCTCCGCTGTCAGCTGACCGGCCACCGGGGTTCGGCAGAGTGCCGTCCTTTAGACTTTTGGATGGCCTCTGACCGGATGCAACACGCGGCATCCGGCTCGAATCAACCTTGTGGAGACCGAACCCCCGATACTGCCGACCTGGCCCTGATGGCCCTTACCGTCGTGCTGGCCGTGAACATCCTGGCCTGCCTGGGACGAGTCGTGCTCGGCCCCACGGGCCGCGACCGGATCACAGTAGTTTTGTTCGCCGGCACCACCGGTGCAGGTCTGGCTTTGATCGGTTCGGTGCTCATGGAGCTGCCTGCGCTGCGGGACATCGCCTTGGGCTTTGTGGCGCTGGCCGGGGTGATTGTGGTGGTCCGAGTGGCCGCCGAACGTCATGCGCGATCATCGGGTGCACACCACACCGGGTCAGGTGGCCAGCCGTGACCCCCGAGATCTTGACGATTCTTTCCGATGCGGTGACGGTGATCGCCACCTTGGGCGCTGCCGTATTCTTCACGGCAGGCACCGTTGGACTCCTGCGCTTCCCCGATCTGGGCTCCCGTTTGCACGCCCTGGCCAAGGCGGATTCCTTGGGTCTGGGATTCGTGGGCCTGGCGGTGATGGTCCAGGTTGACTCCGTGGGGGCTACGGCCAAAGTGGCTCTGGTGTGGTTGTTGGCCCTGGCCACGGCCGCCACGGCTGCCAATCTCCTGGCATCGGAGGAGGCAGCATGAACCTCACGGACGGAGTCACAGTCCTGCACGTGGTGCTTGCCGTTGCCGTGCTGATGGTGGGCGTGGCCGCGTTGTACGCTCCCCGGCGCCAGACCGGCGTGGTGTTGTTCCTGGTGTTCGGGGTGTTCCTGAGCTCCTACTGGGCCGTGCTGGGCGCACCGGACGTCGTCCTGGCTGAAGCCGTGATCGGCACGGGAGTCACGGGCGCCCTGTTCGGCTACGTGGCCACGGTGCTGCCCGATCCGGCGTTGAAAAACTTGGCTCCCTCCTCCCCCTCGCCTGGACCGTCCAGCCAAGACCCTGGCCCTGAATCTGACTCGGGCACGGGCACGGGCTCGGGCACGGGCACGGGCTCGGGCACGGGCACTGGCGCTGGCTCTGACCCTGGCGCTGGCTCGTCCTCTGGCTCTGGTGAACGCGACCCAGGCCCGGGTGCCCGTGAAGTGGGGACGCAGCGTGCTGGGTGTTCTGGGCGGGGCCGGCCTGGGTGCGGGCATGGCCTAACCGCCACGGCAGATCTGCCTGCTGCCGGCGCGGACGGCGCACCCGCCGCCGAGGCCTACGGCCCCGGCCTTGGCTTTCCTTCGGGACGACGACGCCCAGGCCGCACCCAGCGCCCAGCACCGGCACCGGCACCGGCACCACCACCAGCAGGGTTCCATCAAATCGTCCACGCAGGATCTGGACAGCGACCAGCACCACCGCCCCTCCACCCTGGTGACCCTGTACGTCAAAGTCGTGGCACCCGTGGCTCTGCTGTTGGCCGCATGGCTGCTGTTTGCGGGTTCCTCCCAGCCAGGTGGCGCCTTCCAGTCAGGTGCTGCGCTGGCAGCCGTGATGATCCTCCTGCACACTTCTCGACTGCGAACCTTCACTGCTGGACCGTGGATGGTCACGGTCCTGGTGGTGGGTGTGATCGCCTTCCTGGCGGTGGCGCTGGGCGGTTTGGTGCTTGGCGACTCCTGGCCGCTGCTGCGCGGTCCGTGGGCCGGCACTGTCACGGTGGTGCTGGAGACTGTGCTGGCCGCGAGCATCGGGGCAAGCCTGGCCGTCATCTTCATGGCCACCACCGTGGACCGTAGCCGCCCCTCCGCTGATCTGCGTCAGGAGGTGAGCGATGCCTGAGATCACGCTTGCCACCCTCACCCTGTGGCTGGGTGCCGTTCTGGCCGCCGTGGCCGTGGTGCGTCTGCTCACCGTGGAGGACCTGCTGGCTCGGCTGATTGCCGTGAACGTCACCGGCGGGGCAACCCTGCTGGTCCTGGTGGGGCTGGCTGTGCGCACCGCGCCGTCCGACCCGATCCCGCAAGCATTGGCGCTGACCGGCATTGCGATCACCGTGGCCTTCACCGGCGTGGGCCTGGCGCTGCTCAAGGCCATTCACGACGACGACGCCCGCACCCACGCCGAAGAAGCAGGAGAAGCCCAAGAAGCAGAAGACCAACACAGCACATCCACGGGCACGGGGGTGGATGCATGATGCTCACAGGTGAAGCTGTCTCCGCGCTCTTGCCCCTGGCCGTGTTCACCCCGGTGGTTGCCGCCGTGGTCTGCGTGGGTCTGCCACGCCGCCTGCAGGTGGTGCCCGGCCTGATCGGTGCCGTGTTGAGTGCTGTGGCCGGGATGGCGGTTGTGGTTGCCGTGGTGCTGAACGGGCCGCTGGAACATCAGATGGCCGGGTGGGAACCGCCCCTGGGCATTGCCCTGCGGGCAGACGGTCTGGCCGCGGTGTTCCTGGCCATGACCAGGTGGTGGCTCTGGCAACCATGATCATGGCTGCCAGTGAACAGGCTGCAACGGGCAAACGCCCCGGTTTCTGGGCCTTGGCCTTTCTGTGCTGGTCCGGGTTGGTGGGGATCTTCCTGGCCGGGGATCTGTTCAACGCCTACGTTGCCCTGGAGGTCCTGGGTCTATCCGCGGTGGGTCTTGTGGCACTGGGCGGATCCGGGGCGCCGCAGGCGGCCCTGCGCTACCTGGTGGTGGCCGTGATCGGTTCCATGCTGCTGCTGGTGGGCATCGGCCTGATCTACGCGGCGACTTCCACCTTGGACATCCACCTGGCGGGCGCGCGCCTGGCTGAACTCCACGCCGCAGACGGACCCTCCCCCGCCACCTTGCCGTTGATCCTGGTGACCACCGGCATGGGGTTGAAGACTGCTCTGGTCCCCATGCATGCGTGGCTGCCCCCGGCCCACGCCGGATCCCCACCTGCTGTGAGCCCGTTGATGTCCGCATTGGTGGTCAAGGGCTCGTTCTACCTTCTGCTGCGTGTGTGGTTGGACGTCTTCCCGGCTCATTCCACCATTGCCCTGACTTTGGGAATCCTGGGAGCCGTGGCCGTGGTCTGGGGCAGCCTGATGGCCCTGGCCCAGAAACATCTCAAACGAATCGTGGCCTATTCCACGGTCTCCCAGGTGGGTTACCTGTTCCTGGCCTTCCCCCTGCTGGATCTTCCGGGTCACGGGCGGGAAGCGTTGGCCGCCGTCGTCGCCATGGCAGTTGCCCACGCGCTGGCCAAAGCGGCCATGGTCACCGCGGCCGGAGCACTGGTCCTGGGCACCGGCACGGATCACGTGGACGGGTTCGTGGGTGCTGCCCGCACCGAGGGTGTGTTGAGTGCCGGGATCATCATGGCGGCCATCAGTTTGATCGGTCTTCCGTTGTCCCTGGGATTCAGCGCCAAGTGGCAGTACCTGACGGTTGCCGTCCAGGAAAGTGCCTGGTGGATCGTGGCCGTGCTGCTTGTGGGGACGTTGTTGGCCACGGGGTATCTGTTGCGGCCCATCGCCTCCCTGCTGCGCTCCTCGGACATGTACGAGGAAGACCACAGGATCGAACCCGTTCCCCGCCCCGCGGCCCAGCGCTGGGTGCCGTTCTTCCTGGGCGCTGCCTCAATCTTCACCGGACTTCCGGCCGCTCCGCTGGCTGAGCTGACATTGCTGGGGGTGGCCCCGTGACGACGTCGCAACTGCTCACCCTGGTCCCGCTGGTGCTCTTGACCCTCTCCGCCATCCCGGCGGTGCTGATCTTCATGATGCCCGAACGCGCCGTGCGTGGGCGGATCATCATCAACATCACCGCGGCCACCATCAAGGTGCTCCTGGTGGCCACCTTGATCCCGTTCATCCTGGACGCGGACATTGCCCCGGAACTGCGTTTTGCCTTCCTGCCGGGGGTTGACCTGGTGTTGCGGGTGGATTCGCTGTCTCTGCTGTTCACCATGCTCTCGGCCTTGTTGTGGCTGGTGACCACCTTCTACGCCATCGGGTATCTGGACGGACGCCCCAGCCGCCGCCGGTTCTTTGGCTTCTTTGCCTTGTGTGTGACCGCAACTGTGGGGATTGCCTTTTCCGGCAACCTGGTCACGTTCTTGTTGTTCTACGAGATACTGAGCCTGGTCACCTACCCCCTGGTGGCCCACTACGGCACGGTGGCCGCGCTGAAGGCAGCACGGCTCTACCTGTACTACGCCCTGGGTGGTGGGCTGCTGTTCCTGACGGGAACCGTGTGGTTGACCGCGCTGGTGGGCCCGGTCGAGTTCTCCGTGGGTGGCGTCCAGGCGGTTGCTGATCTGGCAGCCGAACGGCCCGGGGTGGCAGCAGCCACCTTCTGCCTGTTCGTGGCCGGGCTGGGTGTCAAGGCCGCCCTGTTCCCGTTCCACGGGTGGTTGCCGCGAGCCATGGTGGCACCAGCACCTGTGAGCGCTCTGCTGCACGCCGTGGCCGTGGTCAAGGCCGGGGCGTTCGGGCTGATCCGGATCATCGATGACCTCTACGGCGTGGGGGTGGCCGATTCTCTGGGGGTGTTGCGGCCCCTGCTTTTCTTGGCAGCATTCACGGTGATCTACGGATCCGTGCGTGCTCTGCTGCAGGACGACATCGAAAAACGTCTGGCCTATTCCACCGTCAGTCAGGTCAGTTACATCGCCTTGGGCCTGTCCATGCTCAGCGTCACGGCCACCACCTGTGGACTGGTGCATCTGGTGCACCAGGGGCTGTCCAAGATCACGCTGTTCTTTTGCGCAGGGCTTTCAGCCGAGGTATGGGGCATCAAGAAGATCAGCCAGTTGGACGGTCTGGACAAACGCATGCCGTTGACCTCGGCAGCGTTCACCGTGGGTGCCTTGAGCATGATCGACATTCCGCCGTTGGCCGGGTTCATCACCAAATGGCAGCTGGGCACCGGTGCCATCGAGGCTGATGAGTCCTGGCTGGTGGGAGTTCTGGTGGGTAGTGCGCTGCTCAACGCCGCCTACTTCCTGCCGGTGGTGATCCGCATGTGGTTCCGCCAACCATCCGAGATGCCGGACGGTCCTGATCCCCACCGGACGCGCCCCGTCCTGGAGGCGCCCCCTGCTCTGCTGTGGCCGGCTGTGGCCACAGCCGTGTTCGCCCTGGCTGTGGGATTCTTTGCCCGTGCACCGTACTCACCCTTGAGCGTGGCGCAGTATCTGGCAGAAAGGGTCTACCAGTGATCACCACCCTGTGGATCCTCTCCGCTGCCTTGCCCCTTCTGGTTGCCGCAGTGCTGGCCGCCACCCACCGGGCCCGCACCCGCAGGGCCCTGGCCACTGCCTCTGGGCATCTGAACTTTGCACCCCTAGCCCTGTTGCCTGCCGCTGTGCTCACCGTCCTGTGGCCGGAAGAATCCGCCCACGCGCCATGGTTGATGTTTGGCACCACGGTCGGATTCGACGTCGTCTCCCGTGCCCTGACCATGGTGGCCATCATGCTTTACGCTGCGGCCACCTGGGCGGTGACCTGGCGTTATGATCAGCGCGCACCCGAACTGGTGGCCTACCTGCTGGTGTGTTTTGTGGGCAACGCAGGGGTGTACGTGGCCCAGGACGCCGTCACCTTCTACGCCAGCTTCTCCCTGATGAGCCTGGCAGCCGTGGGCCTGGTGCTGCATGACCGCACGGACAAGGCCTTCCGGGCGGCGCGGGTGTACCTGATACTGGCCGTGATCAGTGAAATGGCAGTGCTCTCTGGAGTGCTGATGGTGGCTGAAGCCGGTGGATTCATGCTGGCTGATGCTCCAGCAGCCGTGGCGCAGTCCCCGCACCGCCTGAGCGCCGCATCGGAAGCACTGCATCATGTGCGCTCTAGATACTCCGCCACACCAGTAGCACCGTGGCAGTGGTGAAAACTCGCACGGGATCTTCGGACCATCACAGTGACTTCAATGCTGCCTTCGGTAGGCGAGTGCGCGCTCTGCGACTCGCACTTCCAAACCAACCTTCCCAGGAGTCGTGTGCTCACACCTCCGGTCTCGCCCTGAGCAGTTGGAGCAGGATGGAACGAGGTCTGAGCGTCCCCCATGCGAGTAGTTTGCCGGTGATCGCTGCAACACTAGAAGTTGATTTGAACACTCTGTTCGAGGGCACGACGACTGACTGATCGCCCATTCCCCGGGGTTCGCGGCATTTGTATCTCGGACTAGGCACCGTGTACGATGCGCAAGCACTCCTTCGCGTAGTTGTAGATTTCAGTGTGACTTGGAATCGGTGGTCGATAGTCAATATCGGAGTCATGGTGCGGTCCGTTACCGAAGTAAGCGACATTCTCCATGTCTTCAACCTGATCCTGGGCGTTGACTAGCGGAGAATCTCCGGAAGCCTCTTTAACCTTCCTAATTGCCGGTCCGAACATCTCGTTCTGTGGAAGTTGACTTGGGAATCGTCGGTGCAAGTATCCTTCCAAAAGAGGACGTATCGCGCCTGCTGCCACAATATGATCCTTGGTCGGATCGGATACGAACTCGATGAGGGTCCGGTAGTTTCGCGCGTACTTCGATTCGCACTCGAGTGGGAGATCGCAGTCGTCGAAGTCCGTGTATGCTTCATATTTCGAGTCCACGATGACGCTCTTCATTTTCATGTGTTTCCGCTTTATGGGATGTACCGAGTTATCGCTCGCATGCAACTTCCTCGCTCGTTTGATTTCAAAATCAAGGTCGAGCAGGAACTTCGGATCGTGGGCGAGCACGATCAATTGTCCAGATTCTTTCGCGATCTCTGCTAGTGTTTTGACGGTGTTCGCTCGGCGGTTTCGATCCAGACTGCTCATCGGGTCGTCTACCACGACGGTCTTTTTATCAAGGTCGGGGTCATCTAACGTGGCTGCGAGAAAGAATGCGAACGCCATACTCCTCTTATCGCTCTCGCTTAGCGCTGTCTTGAAGGTATTCTCTGAACCCTTCAAGTTAACGACCTGACCGCGAACCTTGATGGTGTAGGTAGTTCCAGGGGTTCCGCCACTGTATGTAGTGCCTGCATCGGCTATCCGGAAAGGCGCAAACTGCCGCGCCAGGTGCGTGTTGATTCTATCGGCATACTTCCCCAGTGAAGCGTCGAGAGCCGTACGTTCGCTTTTCCGTGCCGTTCGGATTTTCTCTTCAATCTCCTCGATACCGACAGATGCCTCCCGATAGGCTTTCGCGAGGGTTTCAGCGTCCTGAGTGTGTCGGTTCTTTGCTTGTTCGAGCCGGAAGAGTTCGTCGCTAGTCGACTGATGATCGAGGCTTCCAAGGGTATTCAGGTACTGCGTGATTGCGTCTAGGGCAGCCTGTACGACGACGTTCTCTTGCTGGACAACCTTGACGTAATTATTGTACGACTCACGGATACTAGCCTGCTCTTGGCTTGACGGCGCAAAATTGAGGTCACGCTGTTTCTTGCCAATCGCATCTTTCACAGCGTCCCTGAAGTTGATCACATGTTGTTCCGCGAGTTTTACACCACCCGTTTCAGAAGCCACTACGATGTACCCGTTGGTCACCCATGGCTCGATCACATCTTTGACGTGCTGAGAGGCGGTCGTTAGTTTCGTACCGGCATCCGCAGGTACCGCGCTGTCCACCGTCCGATTCAGTTCGTCAATTTTCTGACGCAGTTGCTTGTACCCTTGGTCGAAGATGCTTCGGTAGTGTCCGATGAGGTCGACTTCCTCAGTTGCTTGCCCGCAAAACGGGCAGGTTTCGTCGTTGTAGAAGTCCAAGCCCTCGCCAATCCACCTCTGCGCGTCGGGCTTTTTGAGCCCTTCAATGTGTGTGCGCACCGCAGTTTCGGCTTCATCTTCCAAGTTTTCAAGCGTTCGCGAAAGGTCTTCCAGAAGCGTTTCGACATCTAGCAAAGGAAGTTCATGAAGCCGCGGCTTTTCTTGGTTTGCGATCGAGCGGGACGAGAGGATACTGTTCAGTTTCGTTCTTTTGGAATCAATCTCGGAATCGACATCGGCAACCTTGGGCAACCCGAGGAATTCGGCGAGGGGCATCTTCCCGCGCAAAGACGCGATCTTCGTTTCGATCCCATCCTTTGCTGCTAGTGCTTTTGTTCGTTCGACAGCGAGCGCTTCTTGCGCTCGCTTTGCTTTAACAGACTCTTCTCCGACCGCCAAAGCGAGTAGGTTACGACGGTGACCCACATCAATGACGCTACCAGAATGAACATTCCGATCTACAAAATCAGAATCAAAGACGCGTAGACTCGACGCGTCTCCGGTCCATCGACCTTCCTTGAATCGCACCATTCGCCCTCGCTCAAATTCAAGGTCGACCTTGGGCTCGATCTGCTGGTCAATTGTGTGGCGCTCTTCGATTGGCGCTGGGTCCGCTTTTGCGGCTGCTCCAAGAATGCTGGAGAGGGTGGACTTGCCTCTGGCGTTCTCCGCGAATATGAGGGTTACCTCTGCGAGTTCTTTTTGTTCCGCACCTTTGGCTTTGCAGAAGAGTCCAATGCCCTGGATCGTCTTAATCTTCTTAAGCAACGTGCGCCCCTTGTCATCGTCTCGACAGGCGCCTGTTGCCTGTAGTCGTGCACATCGTACGTGAGGCGCATCACCTTGTCACTCTCCCGCGCGACGTCTGGGCTTCGGTTTAACGTATGTGGATACGGGAGGCGCTACGTTGCCCCGGACACCAGAATGTTCAGACCAGCCCGGACGGAGGCGGCCAGGAATGCTGAGGCCGCCGGGGTGATGGACCCCAGCCCTGTGAGATCGGAGAGCCTGCGAGCCGCCACGATGAACTTGCGAATGTTCACCGACCAGTGCTCCCGGGTGACATCCGGGATGACCACGTGCAGTCTGGAGCCGTCCGGCAGGGACGCATCAACGAACGGGGAGCTGAGGTCCAGACGCCGACCGGACCGGCGCAGCATCCTCTCCACCAGGCGCCTCACCTCCTCGTGCTCCACGGTCAGACCGGTCAACTCCGACTCGCCGCCGCGGGCAACAAAGATCTGGTCAGGGCCATTGATCCAGATCTCTTCCACGGTGTCGTCATCCAGCAAGGGTTGCAACACACCGAAGCCGGCGACTGCGTCCAGGACCTCTGCGCGCGTGGCATCGAGATCCAGGAAACTGACGGCGCCTGTTCTGGCGGAGGCTTGGTCATAGTCCTGGAGGACGGCATCAATGATCTTGGCGGCCTCATCAGGAGTCTCCACGGGATCCAGGCCCTGCAGGCGGACTCGCTCACGCACGGTGTCCAGGACCCAGGAGAGCGCCTGATCTTGGGACGTCAGATCACCGTCAGTGGACTGCGGCCGGGCCACAGTGGTGTTCAGCCGTGTCACGTGGCGGCGTGAGGTGCGGCTGGTCAGCTGCGCCATGGCGATCCCCCTTCACGTGGGGCCCCGAACCCCGCGTTCCCACGCAGCTGCCCGTGTGGGTCAGATACGTTGCTTACGGGGCAAGAATCTAGACGGAGCGAGTCGGCCTGCAACACTCCCCCGTCGCCACCTGTGGACAACTTGCACTGACTAGGCGTTTTAATCGGCCGACTAGGCTAAACGGTTCGACTCACTATGCACTTCCATGAACATGTGGGCTGTTTCAGGTGCAAATTTCTGGATCGGGTGCACATGGACCGGAGCAGCGGTGTCCGTGTGCCCTCCAGAGTCTGGAACACAACACCCGGGTGGATTTGAACGGTGACACCCCAACCGGTGCACCAAGACCCATCAGCCCACGATCAAGGAGTACGGCATGACTCAGGAAATCCCACAAGACGTTTTTCACGGCGTCGTGGTGTTCAAGGCTGCGGAGATCCCCACTGTGGTGGCGCGACGATCCGGGTTGCCCATGACCCAGGAAGCAATGTCCGAGTTCTACGACTCCACCTACAGTGCCCTGTTCCCAGCCCTGACGGCCGCAGGAGTCACACCCACAGGCCCAGCCTTTGGGCTGCACACACGGATGCCGTCAGAAACCGTGGACATTGAAGCCGGAATCCCGGTGGACGGGCACCCGGGCGACCTACCGCAGGGCTTGCTGAGCTCAGTCCTGCCGGCAGGAACAGTGGCAGTGACCTCGTACCTGGGGCCCTACGACGGACTGGGGCAGGCCTGGGGAGCCTTCATGGAAGCAGTGGCTGCCGCTGGACACACGGTGGCCCTTCCCCTCTGGGAGTCCTATGTGACCATGCCCAGCCCCGACGCCGATCCCACCACCCTGCGCACAGATTTGTTCGTGCTGGTCAAGGATTCCTGACCGGCGGACTGATCCCGCCCACCTACAGGTAAACCCTCACGGCACTCGCCCATCACGTGGTGATGAACGAGTGCCGTGAGGGTTCACGCTTGGGTGGTGGTGGGTTGACTCGCCAGGTGGATCAACCCACCCGATCTCAACGTCCCTTGGTGCGCTTGACCTTGTCCGCATCATCCAGATCGGCAGGGTCGTCCAGCTCCGGGTCGTATTCAGGGACGTACTTCTCCCCGCGCTCGGCGGCCTCTGCGGCAGCCTTCTCCCGTTCCTCGCGCTTCAAGACCAGACGGCGTTCAACTCGCTCATTCTGTTCCCGCTGGACGTCCTCAACGGGGCGGTCGCGCAGTCGGGCCACGGCACCCACGGAGGAGCCGTCGTACACGATGTTGCCGTGCTCCAGCACAATGCCGCGTTCACAGATGTCCATGATCAGGTCAAGGTCATGGGAGACCACCACAAGGGTCTTGCCGCGGCGGACCAGGTCCTTGATGCGTGCAATGCACTTCTTCTGGAACGGCTCATCCCCCACGGAGAGGATCTCATCCACCAGGAACACTTCCGGGTCCGTGTGAATCGCCACCGCGAAAGCCAGGCGCAGATACATGCCGGAGGAGTAGAACTTCACCTCGGTGTCAATGAACTCACCGATCTCGGAGAAGGCCACGATGTCATCGAACTTGGAGTCGATCTCCGCCTTGTCCATCCCCAGGATGGCACCGTTGAGGTACACGTTGTCCCGGCCCGTCAGATCCGGGTGGAAACCAGCACCAACCTCAATCAGACCCGCCACCTTGCGCCGGGTGCCCACGTAACCGGAATCCGGGTGCATCACACCGGAAATCATCTTCAGGGTGGTGGACTTGCCGGATCCGTTGAACCCCAACAGGGCAACAGTTTCGCCGTCGTGAATGTCAAAGCTGGCGTTGTCCAAGGCCTTGAACTTGTCAGACAGGTCCCCCTTGCGGCCTTTGACCAGCCAGACAAAGGCTTCCTTGATGGAGCGGGTGTGGCGCAGCACAAACCACTTGGTCATGTCCTTGGCGCGAATGGCCACAGTCTCCTCACTGTGGACCACACCGGGCTTCTTGAACGGAATGGTGGTCATGGGCGCTCAGAGCTCCTGGGCAAAGTTGCCCTCATGGCGGCGGAACATGGCGTCTCCCAGGAACAAGGTGATCAGGGAGATCACCAGCGCAATGGGAGTCCACACGGTCAGCAAATGCGGCGGAACGTGCCACAGTTCGGGATTGTTGACCGTGGGGTACCAGAACCCGTAGTGGAACAACTCAACGGCCACCGTGATGGGGTTCAGGAAATAGACGTAGTAGACCCAGCTCCACAGCTGATCCCGCACCATGGTCCAGGCGTAGAGTACCGGTGAGGCCCACGTGGCCACCATCAAGATCATGTCCACAAAGTTCTCCGCATCCCGGAAGAACACGTTGAACGTGGCGAACATCAGCCCCAGCCCCAGGGCAAAAGGCGCAATGATGGCGATGGCCACCGGAATGGCCAGGATCTGCTTGACGTCCACACCCGTGAACCAACCGGTGGCCACGGAGGCCACAATCAGGATGAGGATCTGGGGCACAAAGTGCACCAGAGCCACAAACAAGTTGGAGACCGGAAAGAGCTGCCTGGGCAGGTAGATCTTCTTGAGCAATCCTCCGTTGTCCGTGATGGAGCGGGAGGCGTTGCCAAAGATCTCACTGAAAAAGTTGATCAGGACAATGCCCGCAAACAAGTACACGGCAAAGTTGGTCAACCCGCGGTTCAAGCCCAGGAAAACACCCATGGCGATGTAGAAGACTGCAAACTGCACGCCGGGTTTGAGATAGGACCACACCAGACCCAGCACCGTTCCGCGATACCGGATCTGGATTTCCTTGTCCACAATCAACCGCAGCAGATAGCGGTTGTGAACCACGTCCCGCAGGCCCCGGCCCTTGCCGGGCGTCACCAATTCTGGTGCCGGAGAACTCATCCTTGCTCCTTGCGCGGTGCAGCGGGGTTGTCCTGGAACGTCTGTACCCAGGCATCAGCGGAGGTGATCTGCGGCAGCGCCTCACGGTACTGCTTGGACAGGGACTCCCACTTGGAGAACAGCTCAGCGTGCAGTTTGGCGCTGCGGGCCAGCAGGTCACGGACCGCCTGCGGGTCACGCTTGTGCCAGGCCGCGCCGGTGCCATCAGCGTTGGAGACCACCGCTGAATCCAGGGTGGACAAGTGGTACCACTTGCCGTCCTGGTGGGCCACGTACTCCTCCGGGTTGGACTTTGCCAGGTCCCGGACCGGCAGACCGATCTGCTTGACCACGGTCTTGGCAGCCCACGGCAGCAGCGCACGGTAGGTGGGCGGCTTGGGCGGGCCCTGACGCTTGGACGGCTTGGACTTCTTGGCGGCCGGGTAGACACCAAGGTCCTTGCTGAACTGGGCGTCAGAGAACTCGTCCTTCAGCGCCCGGATCTGCGGCATCTTGGTGCCGATCATCCCGTGCAGGTGCTCCGGTCCCTTGAGCACGTCCTCAATGGCCATCAACACCGTGGAGGCCGCGTAGTACTGCATGGAGATGGTGTGCTTGGTGTCCACGTTGTACGACTCACGGATGATCCGGCCACCACGCGGGAACGGGGAATGCAGCAAGGCTGCAATCAGACGGTTGCGCTCATGGAAGTAGGCCTGCCAGTCCACGGCGTCGTCTTTGTCCATCCAGGACACGTGCCACACGGCAGCACCCGGCAGGGACACGGTGGGGTAACCGGCCTCAGCGGCGCGCAACGAATACTCGGAGTCATCCCACTTGATGAACACCGGCAGGGACAACCCCACCTCTTCCAGGACCACACGCGGGATCAAGCACATCCACCAACCGTTGTAGTCGGCATCCCAACGGCGGTGCAGGTTGGGCCGGGAGCGCAGGCCGGCCTCGGAGAAGTCCAGCCCACCCAAACCGTCAATCGGGCCCCACAGGAAGCGGTAGGTGTTGATGACCTCCGCGTACCCGTTCAACAGCGGGCGGTTGTACATGTCAAACATGTGCCCGCCCACAATGGTTGGGGTGCGGCAGAAGTCGGCGAATGCCACCGCCCGCAGAACGCCCTCGGTCTCCAACAGGATGTCGTCATCCAGGATCAGCACGTAGTCGGACTTGGAGCCGTCCTCACGACCCTGCACCACCTCGTACATGTTTCGGGAGAAACCGCCGGAACCGCCCAGGTTGCCCTGGCGGATCACGCGCAGCTTGCCGTTCATGGCGGCCTGGGCCTCAGCAAAGTCGGATTCGTCCTCCACCAGCTTGTTGCCCTGATCCACAATGATCAGTTCATCCAGGACGTCGTCGAACCCATCAGCATCCGCAATGGTGCGGATGGTGTTCACGCAGTAGTCCGGGCGGTTGAACGTGGTCACGCCCAAGGTGACGGTGCCGGCCGGGCGATCATCCGGCACGGACCATGCAGCCTGGGTGAGCACCATGCCGTCGTCGTCGGCGATGAGGTCGAACCAGTACCAACCGCCGTCACCGAAAGGCGCCAAGGTGAGGTCGAATTCGCTGGTCTGGGTGCCCTTGACCCGCCGATCCTCCACACGCTGGGAGATACCGCGCGCATTGGAGCGGTAAACGATCAGCGAACCCGCACCCTCCGTGGCCACGGAGAGCACAACCTTCTCCGCCGTGGTCCAGCGCCGCCAGTAGGAGGCCGGGAACGCGTTGAAATAGGAGCCGAAGGACACCCGCCGGCCCGAACGGATCCGCATGGAACGCCGGGACAGGATGTCATCCGGGTGTTCCACGGTGTCACCACCGGCAGTGGACTGGCCCTCCTTCAGGACCGGTCCGTCCACGTAGAGCGGCAGGGCGTCCAAGTCCTGGTTGGCCGGCAGCACCACGCGGGCAACCTCGCGCAGGTTCTGGCCACCGGTCTGCGGGGAATTGGAGATCTTGGACAAGAAGCCCTGGGCGTCCTGTTCGCTCTGACCAGCGGGCGGATCGCCTGCCGGGTTCTGGGTCTCTGCGCTCACGCGTCAATGCCTCCGGACTGGATCTTGTTGCCACCGGTGAAGTGCGGGGCAATCTTGTTGTCCACCATGGACAGTGCTGCGCCGATGGCCATGTGCATGTCCAGGTACTTGTAGGTGCCCAAGCGCCCGCCGAACAGCACGGAGGACTCCCCCGCCGCAAGGTCGCGGTACTTCAGCAGCTTCTCCCGGTCCACGGAGGTGTTCACCGGGTAGTAAGGCTCATCGCCCTTGTTCGCAAAACGGGAGAATTCCCGCATGATCACGGTGGCGTCCTTGGTGTAGTCACGCTCCGGGTGGAAGTGACGGAACTCGTGAATACGGGTGAACGGAACATCCGCATCCGGGTAGTTCATCACCGAGCAGCCCTGGAAGTCCTCCATCTCCAAGACCTCTTCTTCAAGGTCAATGGTGCGCCAGGACAAATCCCCCTCGGCGTAATCGAAGTACCGGTCCACAGCACCCGTGTAAACCACCGGAACCTGACCCACCACGTTGGCCTTGGAGTATTCGTGGGAATCGTCAAAGAAGTCCGTGTTCAGGTGGACCTCAATGTTGGGCTGCTCAGCCATTCGCTCCAGCCATGCGGTGTAACCATCCACCGGCAGACCCTCGTACTTGTCATTGAAGTAACGGTTGTCGTAGGTGTAGCGCACCGGCAGGCGGGTGATGATGGATGCAGGCAGTTCCTCCGGGGAGGTCTGCCACTGCTTGGCGGTGTAGTGCTTGATGAACGCCTCGTACAGCGGCCGTCCAATCAGCTGAATGCCCTTGTCGTTGAGGTTCTGAGGATCAGTACCGGCAAGTTCACCGGCCTGCTCCTGGATCAAAGCCTTGGCCTCGGCCGGGCCGTGGGCCGAACGGAAAAACTGGTTGATGGTGCCCAGGTTGATGGGCATGGGGAAAACCTCACCGTTGTGCCGGGTGTAAACCTTGTGCACATAGTTGGTGAAGTCCGTGAACCGGTTGACGTAGTCCCACACGCGCTCGTTGGAAGTGTGGAACAGGTGCGCGCCGTAGCGGTGCACCTCAATTCCCGTGCGCTCTTCCTTCTCCGAGTACGCGTTTCCGCCGATGTGATGGCGGCGATCGATGATCGCAACCTTCAACCCGAGTTCGTTGGCGGCGCGCTCTGCGACCGTCAGGCCGAACAAGCCCGATCCGACCACCACAAGATCAGCGTTCACGTTCTCTCCGTTTCCATGATGTCCCGGCGCCGCTAGGCAAGCGCCTGCCGGGTGAAGCTGCGGTACCCGGGGCACCGTTGACGGCATTATGCCCAAAGTACCGGAGCCCGCCGTGTGCTCCATGCAGCCCACGCACGTTCGCCACAGTGAGACGCTTCACGACGACGACGCCCGCTCGCCTTTCGTGATCGACGGCCACAGTTCAGCGCAGCTGCGGATCCACGTCCTGCGTGGTCCAGTCCACCACCGGCGGCAGGAACAAACACACCATGGCGGTCAAGGCTGCGGCAATCAGGGCCAGCGCGCCCGGCGTCGTGAAGGGCAGCACAATGGCACCGGCCGCCACCAGGGAGAAAAGCTGCGCTGTGAAAGCAGCGGCCCGCGGCCACCGCTTGCCCCGCCACAACCCCAAGGCCGCGTTGGTCAGCCACAGGCACCCACCACCAAAGACCACGGTCAGGAAAATCGCTCCGGGCACTGACCACACGTCCCCGGTGATCATGGAGAAGACCATGAACGCAGCCCCCACACCCAGAATCAAGGCCTGGGCCGCCACGATCAGCACCAAGGGGACCAAAGCGGCGGGGCGGATTCCGGTTGCTCCGGACTCACCGGAGGACCCGGTGGGGGTGGCAGCAGCGGGCACGGTGACTCCTCGAATACTTGGACGAACGGATGGGGGCGGGTGCGGTGCCCAGCAACGGTGCACACCGGCCATGGGCAACTGTGGCGCAGAACAAGGTCAGGAAGTGGTGTGATGAACCTCCCAAACCCCTTGTTCACGCGGTGTTCACATGCGAAAGTCTAGGCAAGTTTTCAGACGTGCCCGGTCACCGGAGCGCGTCGCCCCTTGCCACTGTTGCACACCCCGCCGGGGAGCACCCCGTCATGCCCGGCAGTCACGTGCATTCGAAAGGAGCCATCGCTGATGGATTGGCGCTCTCGCGCAGCCTGCCTCGAGAAGGACCCTGAGCTGTTCTTCCCGGTCGGAAACACCGGCCCCGCCCTTCTGCAGATCGAAGAAGCCAAGGCCGTGTGCCGTAGCTGCCCCGTCATGGATGAATGCCTGAGCTGGGCCATGTCCTCCGGTCAGGATGCCGGTGTGTGGGGTGGCATGAGCGAAGACGAGCGCCGCGCCCTCAAGCGCCGTAACGCCCGGGCGCGCCGCGCCTCCTGAATCAACAGACCTTCACTGGTATTCCCGTCAGACGGGATCCTCGTAAAGCGGCACGGTTGTCTCCACGACCGTGCCGCTTTTCTCACCCCTGGCCCAGGTGATGGAACCATCCAGTTCCCCGAGCACCAGGTTCCTGACGATTCGGGAGCCCAGGCCGCGCGGTTTGAGTTCAGGGTCCATGCGTTCATCCGCAGCCCATCGCCCCACGGGGAAATCCTTGGGCAGGCCCGCACCGTCATCAGCCACCACAACCACCAGTTCCTCAGCCGGGCCAGCCGCCGAGCCGTCCGTGGCGGGTGTGGGCTCAACCATGTGCCGACGTGCCGTGACGGTGATGTTGCCACCGTGACCGGCCAGGCCGTGTTCCACCGCATTGGTCAACACCTCATTGAGCACCAACGCCAACGGCGTGACCATGTGCCCCGGGATCTCCCCGAACTTGCCCTCCATGGCGGCATTCACCCGCGAACCCGTGGCCGCCAGATCCACGATGGCCCTCAGCTGCCGCGCAAAGTAGGTGTCAAAATCCACGGCACCCTCTGGCATCTCTGACAGGGCGTCGTGAACCATGGCCACCGTCTCCACCCGGCCCATGGCCTGCACAAGACCGCGGCGTTCGTCCTCGGAGTCGGAGCGGCGCCCCTGCATCCGCAGCAGCGCGGCCACGGTCTGAAGGCTGTTCTTCACCCGGTGGTGGGTTTCCCGAATGGTGGCGTCCTTGGAGGACAGCTCCCGTTCACGACGACGCAGTTCGGAGACGTCCCGGCACAGAACGATCGCCCCGGTCCGCTCGCCATCCACCTTGACCGGGATCGAGCGGAAAGTGATGGCTGTGCGGCCCCGGCGCAATTCCGCGTAGTCGGCCATGCGCCCGCGCAGCACGCCCATGAGGCCCTCGTCCACCTGCTGACCGACCGGCAGGGCTGATGCCAAGCCGTCCGTCAGGGTCTTGCCCATGACCTTGGAGACCGAGCTGACCCGGTTCAGGGCAGAGACGGCATTGGGCGACATAAACCGCACGGAATCATCTGCGCTCAGGCACATCACACCGTCGCCCACCCGGGGAGCACCGCGCCCGGGAGCCGTGGGCACCCCGGATGCGGGCCAATCACAGGCCTGCGCCATCTTCATCAGGTCCATGGCACAGTCCCGGTAGGTCAGATCCATGCTGGAGAGGCGGTCCTCCCCGAGTTCGGCGTGCAGGGACAGGACGGCCAACGTGATTCCCTGCCACGTCACGGGCACCGCAAACACCTGCGTTTGTGCCACACGGTCCCGGTACACGGACAGCGAGTGGTTGCCCCATGCCTCGCGCAGGAAATCACCCAGGGACTCCTCAACCTCCCGCTCCAGAAGATCATCCGCGTAAAAGGTCTGGGCCGTGCCGGGCCTGGTGTGTGCCATGACCACCATGGGTGCACCAACTGCAGGCCGCCTGGGTTCAGCACCCCCTGCCGTGTACCGCTCGGGAACAGTCAGCAGAACATCCCCCATGCCCAGATCCGCCAGAATCTGCCACTCCCCCAGAAGAAGATGGAGGTGCTCACGGGCTTGTTCGGAGACTTCGGGGTGTTCCTGCAGGGCGGTGAGTGGCAACAGCACGACCTTCTGTGGCGAGGATTCCGTCTGACCCACTCAGCATCATCGCTGCAAGCCAGGAGCCTGTCACGGGTTCAGGCTCCATGGCAGGCTATCACCGGCGCAACCAGGCACTCATCCTTCGGCCAAAACTTGTCTCCCGCACCATTTCTTCCTCCGCGGCTGCCACCTCTGCCCCAGAAAGTCGGCGCAGCACATTCTCCGCCACGGCCTTGACCTCGCCCCGGATGGCAGATCCACCCGCGCATTCGCGTAACACCGATCCATCCAGCACGGCACGGTCCACGGTGGTGGGGTCAAACGAGATGTAGTCAGAGATCGGCACCGGAGCACCCATGGCTTCCCAGGCCTCCCGGATCCCCGCCTGAGGAGATCTGCCGGCCGCTGCCTTGCGCACCTTGTTGGCCACCACCATCACCGGAGCCTGGGTCCGTTCCAGCACCACGGGCAGGGACTTGGCTGCTCGCGGCAGGCCCACCACGTCCGAGGCGGCCACAGCCACCACCAGGTCTGCTTCTTCCAATGCAACAAGGGTGGCCGCATTGCGCCGCGGCGCTTGGGTGTCAAAGGAAAGTTCCTCGTCCTCCTCCACGCTGAATCCCACGTCCACCACCACAACAGGCAGTTCAGACTTTCCCGCCCCACCGCGCATCCGCCGGCACGCATTCAACAGCTTGGTCACGGACCCACCCCGCAGTTCCGGCCAGCGCTCCGAGCGGGTGAGCCCGGTCAACACGTCCAGGTGTGCCCCACCCAGATCCACACGCACCGCAGCTCGATCCAGTGCTGCCACGTCCAGTCGATTGCGATCC
>NZ_JROX01000463.1:0-331 GCF_000800955.1 Kocuria sp. ZOR0020 | reverse complement strand
AGTAGGGAATCGAACCCTACACCACGTTAGTACACCTTATTACTCTTATGCTTGTCTAGTTGTGCCAAGGTACTGCGCAATAGCTTAGCACTTCATATATGGACTATACACCACTAACACAACAAAGGGAGTCGCACCCTCATCTTCTCTTTGCAGAGCTGTAATACTATTATACTATGCTGTGTTATTATATGCCAGCTACGTTAAAGGTTCACTAACATATAATAAAATAAAGGAGAATGAGATACAATGGACTCGAACCATTTGAAGTATCCAAGGCTATTATAACAGCTTACTTATATCTCTAATTGCAAAGGGCTGTTAGTTGGCG
>NZ_JROX01000462.1:0-860 GCF_000800955.1 Kocuria sp. ZOR0020 | reverse complement strand
GGTTCAAACAATGACGGAAAATTATACATGATGTTGACTGGAATGGACTATGGAACAATTAGACGAAAAGACTGGTCTAATCCAATAAACACAGCTCTAAACGTACAATATACTAATACTTCAATTATTGCTGGCGGAAGATATTTTGAACTATCAAACGAAACAGTAGCTTTAAAGGGGAATTCTGTCAACTATATCCATGCAAATATTGACTTAACTCAAACAGCGCACCCTGTTACTTTATCGGCTGAAACTTCAAATAATAGCAATAATGTCGATTTAAATAATAGTTCTGGAGTTCTAAAAGTTTTGATTGACATCAGGACAACTGACGGAACAGGTGTAGTTTCAAGCGAAAAACCTCGAAACGTTACGACATTAGACCAAGTTAATGCAGAAAATATCAATGTTAAATTACTTAGTGTAGATGGAGACGTTAGTGATTGGACAGCTTTGAACATGTCTAACGTCACTACAGCTAAACTACAATACAAAAAGAAAAATGGCATAGTTACGGTTACTGGTGGCGGTAATTTTGGAAACTTTAGGGCTAATCAGACCAAACAAGTTGCGTTTCTACCTGAAAACGTTCGTCCTGTAGGCGATATATCAGTAACCCTATCTTCTCTAAATGGAAACAACAATAACAAACCAATGGAATTACAAATTACGGCTAATGGAGAAATTCGAGTATGGAGTCATTACGCTGGGAATAATCAATATGCTGGTGGAACAGCAACTTATTTACAATAGAAAGCAAAAACATAATGGTAACTAGAATGATTTTAATAACTATCTTAATTTTGGCGATTTTATTCGCTACATGGGTTAAAGATAGAGAAGCAATGAACCCACCTTTC
>NZ_JROX01000069.1:0-388 GCF_000800955.1 Kocuria sp. ZOR0020 | reverse complement strand
TGAAGCGCCCTGGGTCTGATGGAGACTCGCGCTATTTGATTCCGACCAGGTGTTCGCGGTCGGCTTGGACAGCATAGAACGCGTTCTCGAACTCGGCGGGCGGGACGTCGCCGAGGTAGCTGTGGAGGCGCTGCGTGTTGTGCCAGTGCACCCAACCGAGGGTGGCGAGCTCGAGATTCTCGACCGTCTTCCACGGCCCGGACCGGGCCGGCCCGCGGACGAGTTCGGCCTTGTAGTACCCGTTCACCGTCTCGGCCAGGGCATTGTCATAGCTGTCACCGACGGTCCCGATCGACGGCGTCGCGCCGATCTCCGCGAGGCGTTCGCCGTAGCGAATGGACGTGAATTGACCGGGTTCAACCGGTGGTTGCAACACCGGCTTGTTGGA
>NZ_JROX01000068.1:0-489 GCF_000800955.1 Kocuria sp. ZOR0020 | reverse complement strand
GTCGGAATCAAATAGCGCGAGTCTCCATCAGACCCAGGGCGCTTCAGGTGGCCGACGAGGTCCCAGCAGCCTGAGTTCCCCCGGCAGGGGCCGTAATCCCTACAGGATCGCTGGGCACACCAGTCTCGGGAGATGGTTTGGCGGGCGCCACTCGTGCCGGGCGTATGGGTTCCTCATCCTTGTCGTTGAGGATGCCGTCCCCGTCGATGTCCGGGTCTTCCTCATTGAGCAGGCCGTCCCCATCCATGTCCGGATCAACCTCATTGATGAACTTATCGCCGTCGAGGTTGTCGTCAGCCTTGTTGTCGATGCCGTCCCCGTCGAGGTCGGTGTCATTGATGTCGAGGGTGCCGTCGCGATCGGTGTCCCGTTTGGTGTCCGGAACCCGGGGCGCCACTCCGGGCAGGAGCTCCTTCTCGCTCCCAGTGTCCGCAGACGGTGACGGTGCCGGTTGGGGTGGTGCCGTTGTGGGGCCGGGCGGGGCAGGAG
>NZ_JROX01000461.1:0-435 GCF_000800955.1 Kocuria sp. ZOR0020 | reverse complement strand
GGTTCAATAACTTCATAACCGTTAATGACAGCTTCAACCATTTTCAATTGCTCGTAACACTCAAAAGCACTACTTGGACATTTATCGCCGCCTATCCAATTGTATCCATAACCAAAACGAGTGATGTGACAAAGCGCTCGTTTTTTGTTTATTTCATCTTCAAGGTTTCCAAAAGTTTCAAGATAATCAGCTTGTTTTTGCGTTAATTTGACTACCATTTGTTAGTTCTCCTTTATTTCTATATATACTATTATACCAAAATTAATTATCGTTGTCAAATATTAGATGATATTTTTTTATTTATTTCTACTTTTAATTGTAATGCCCTAATCAATGCACGCTTAGAATAATCATTTTCGCAAGCTGCATGCAATTTTTTCGACTGTCTGACTAGAAATTCAGCACGTCCAAGCCATACTTTGAAAAGTTCGTCAT
>NZ_JROX01000067.1:0-27939 GCF_000800955.1 Kocuria sp. ZOR0020 | reverse complement strand
GCTCATACCGGCGCGCCTCTCACCCCCACCGCGACTCGGAAGAGCCGTGAAACCTCACGGGTTCCACAGGAAATGCCCGAACAACAGCCGGTCGAGTGCATCCACGGCCAGCACCAGGGCAGTGCCACCCACCACGATCCCGGTGAACGTGAGCACGGAGCGTCGCCGTACTCCGGCCCCCAATGCTCCCAGTGCGATCAGGAACGTGGCGGGATCAAAACCCGCCAGACCAGCTGCGGCACTGGCCGGCAGGAAGGAGGTCACGCGGACTCAGGGGCGAACCAGGGGGAGACCTGCCCCAACCAGGCCAAGGAGTCCTGCTGGGGTTGAATTCACACCGGGGTGCGGTGCCCACCGGTCTGGGAGAAACTGGTCACCAGGGAGGTGGGGGCGGCCACGGACGGCTTGAATTTGTTCAAAGCATCCACGGCGGGCTGGTCCTGACCGGCGGCAAAAGCCCACAGGCCGATGTCAGGCTTCTGCTCCTGAGCCACCTTGTCCAGCTGGTACTTGGGATCCTTGGGATCGTCCTGCAGCTGGTCCTTGGAGTATTCGGGGGCAAAATACCCGGCCAGGGAAATGCCCCAGCCGTACTGGTCCGGGTGGCGCATGGAAACCATGGCTGAGCACCAACCGCCGGCACTGTAACCGGTGGTGGCCCAGGCTTTGCGGTCGCTGATGGTGCGCAAATTGGTGGTGATCCAGCTGCGCAGGTCCGTGGTGATCCAGGTTTCCCACTGTCCGGACTTGCCATCCACGCACTCGGTGTCAGCGTTGTTGGGGAACACCTGGGGGAAGACCATGATGGGGGCCTGCATGGCGTTGTTCTTCACGTTGTGCATGACCAGTTCATTGATCTTCATCTCATCCCGGTAGGTGCTGGTGGATCCCGGCACTCCGGGGAACCCCACCACCACCGGATAGGAACGGTCCGGTGTTTCCACGTATTTGGGGGGCAACCCACACCAGAGCATCCACTGTCAGTTGGGTTTTGCTGCCTGAGGTGGGGGAGATCTTCACGGACAACCACTGCCCGGAATCATCCTGGGAATTCACGGTCCCCAGTGCCGGGTTGGATTGGGGATTGCGCTGGAGATTGGTCAGATTCCCTCCGGTCTTTTCCTGGAAATTGGCGCTTTGGGCCAGCGTTGCCCCGTAATCATTGGAGGTGATGTGGCCGATGTCGTTGTTGGCCCACAGATCACCCCACGCCCCGTACCAGTTGTTGTCCCAGTTCAGGTACAGGAAGACGGTGGACAGGGCCAGGAACATCACCAGCATCAGCACCACAGCTTGCTCCAGGTACTTGCGAATGCCGGGACCACGTCTGCGGGGCAGCACCAGCAATGCCACCAGGAGAAACACCCCAAACAGCACCGCAGAGGTGATCAGAATTGGCAACCCGGTGATGGTGAACATGAGGTCCTAGATGTCTGGGGGGCTGGATGGTCCCGGAGTGAAAGCAAGCAGCGGCCCGGCACGTTTGCCGATCGGCCCCCAAAATTATGTACCCAGTTTGCCGGGGTTGGTTGACGCTCGGCAACAAACCAGGCACCTCCAGGTACTACGGAGCACTTGATCTGCGAACTTCCGAAAAGCGTCCCGGGTTTTCTCGGTTTCCGCGGATAGGACAATATTGACCAGTGTTTGTGAACCCACAAACACCTGCTTGGGCATCAAGGCACCCTGATCGGAAGGACTCCCGTGCCACTTGCGTCCCGACCCAAATCCCCAGGTGGGTACGACCCTGCGGGGGAACGCCTGGCGCGTGTTCTGACATGGGTCCGGACCCTTGCCGCCGTGGTGGCCGTCGCGCTGTGGATCCTGCGCATCACAGGACCCCTGACCGTGGTGCCGGTGATTGTGTTCGAAGCTCTCAACATTCCGGTCACACCGTCCCTGGTGTCCGTGATCCTGGTGGCCCTGGTGGCTGCCGCCCTGATGCGACGCATGCGCCTGGCTCTGGTGGCTGTGATGGTCTTCAGCGTGTTCGGCACGACCGTGTCCTTGCTGATCCTGACGGACAACTGGATCTGGAACGCCAGTACCCACGGCATGTTCCCGTACGCCGTGCACATGATCATTGAGGCCACCGGCATTGTGGTGGGTGGTCTGACCCTGGTGGCAGCCGTCCGCTCCCGGAAGGCCTTCCCCGCGCGCACAAGACCCGGGGCCATCTGGGTGGCTGCCGTGATCGGTACGGCAGGGTTGGCCGTGGCGCTGGTGCTCACACAGGCCTTGGCCGTGGCCACCACACAAGCCGGATGGACGCAGTTCAACGAGCTGGGGCGGGTCTTCTGGGCGGCCATGGGGTCACATCAGGGCGGGTGGCGCCACATCGACGCCGTCCCACCTTGGGTGCAGGAGATCATTGCCATCTTGTTGGCCCTGGTACTGGTGATCACCGTATGGACTCTGTTGCGTGCAGGCCGACGTTCTGCGCAGTGGACCGGTGACGGTGAGATCAAGCTCCGTGAACTGCTGGCCGGGCACGGAGATCTGGACTCCTTGGGATGGTTTGCCACCCGCCGGGACAAGGAGGCTGTGTTTTCCCCGGACGGGCGTGCCGCGGTGACGTTTCGGACCATCGGCTGAGCCTGGCCTCAGGGGACCCTGTGGGTGATCCTGCTGCGTGGCCCCATGCCATTGCCGAGTGGAAGGCCCACGCCCGGACCTACGGATACCTGCTGGGCGTGGTTTCAGCCAGTGAAGCCGGAGCACGCGCTTACGCCAACCGGGACGCCGAAGGTGCGGGTCTGGCGGTGGCCTCTATGGGGGATGAAGCCGTGCTGCACGCGGACCGTTTCACCCTGGGTTCAACGGACATGACGGAAGTGCGCCGGGCCGTGCGGCGTGCTCGCCGGGATGGCTTGACAGCCACCGTGGAGCACCATCGGGACCTGGAATCTGGCGAACTGGCGCACCTTGGTGTGTTGGCGGACCGCTGGCGTGGCGGGGAACCTGACCGTGGGTTCTCCATGGCGCTGAACAGGTGGGGAGACCCGGAGGATGGGCGCTGCGTCGTCGTCGTGGCCCGTGATGCCGGTGGGGTTGTTGTCCTTTGTGCCGTGGGGGCGGCGCGGGCTGTCTCTGGACGTGATGCGGCGCAGCCCGCAGGCCCCCAACGGAGTTTCCGAGTTCATGATATCGGAGCTCATGCGCCAGGCCGAGCAGCTGGGCGTGTCCAAGGTGTCCCTGAACTTTGCCATGTTCCGCAGTGTGTTTGCGGATGCGGACCGCCTGGGTGCCGGGGTGATGACCCGGTTCAACTCCGGGCTGCTGGGGTGGGTGGACTGGTTCTTCCAGATGGAGAAGCTCTACCGGTTCAATGACAAGTTCCGCCCGGACTGGGTGCCCCGTTATGCCGTGTACGAGAACCTGTTGACACTGCCCTGCGTGGCGCTGGCTGCGGGTGTGGCCGAAGGATTCGTGCCGAGCCTGTGGCCGGCCGGAGCCCGTGGCGTCCACGGCCATGACGGCCACCGGCTCACAGCGCAGCAGCAGGAACAAGTGCGCCTGATCGAGCAGCGTGCCCTGGACCCACAGGCTGACCACGAGCTGCTGAACGAACTCGGACCCCGCCGCACCCCGGAGGAGCTGCACCGCAGGGAGCACGCCCAGGCGCTGGCCCAGGCCGGTGCGCCGCCGTGGCCGGTGGGTCTGTTGGAGGTCCAACCGTTGTCCGTGGCGCAGGACGCGCTGGGGGGTCCGGGCAGGCAGTTGCGGTTTTCCGGCCGTGTTCGCAGCCGCCGTGATCACGGCGGGGTCCAGTTCCTGACGTTGACCGAGGCCGGTCAGCAACTCCAGGTGGTCATGGAGCGTGAGGCCATGGGGGAGCACCACTTCAACCTGCTCACCCACGCCCTGGATCTGGGGGACATTGTTGTGGTGGACGGCGTGGTGGGGCATTCCCGCAACGGCACGCCGTCAGTGATGGCTCACGGCGTGACCGTGGCCGCAAAGTCCCTGCGACCCGTCCCGTTCACCGGCTTTGAGGACCCCGAATCCCGGTTGCGGCACCGCTCCATGGATCTGGTGGTCCACCCGGACCGGCTCGAGTTGCTGCATCAACGCACCACCGTGATTCAAACCGTGCGCCAGTTCCCGCTGGATGCCGGACTGCGGGAGGTGGAGACCCCTGTGCTCAACACGGTGCACGGTGGGGCGTCGGTCCGCCCGTTCCGCACCTGGATCAACGCCTACGGCATGGGCCTGAGCTTGCGGATCGCGCCCGAGCTCTACCTCAAGTGACTCCTGGTGGGTGGTTACGGGCCGTTGTTCGAGGTGGCCCGCAACTTCCGCAACGAGGGTGCCGATGCCACCCTTAACCCCGAGTTCACGGCCCTGGAGGCCTACATTCCGTGGGCGGACTACACCACCATGCGGCATCTGACGGAGGCCATGGTCAAGGCCGCCGCCACCGCCCTCTACGGTCGCCCCGAACTGCCCCTGGTGGACGTTCACGCCTCCTCCGGACAGGCTTCTGCCGGACACGACGACGACGCCCCACGCACCATCGACATCTCCGGCACCTGGCGGGTGCGTACCGTCACAGAAGCTGTGTCCGAGGCCGTGGGGCAGGAAGTCTCCGTGGACACGGACATTGACGTTCTTCTGAACCTGGCCCGCCAGCACAACGTGCCCGTGGGCCCGGGCATGGGCGCCGGGGCCGTGCTGGAGGAGCTCTATGGGGAACTGGTGGAGCCCAACACCTTGGAACCCACCTTCTACTGTGACTTCCCGGAGGAAACCTCCCCGCTGACCGCTCCTCACCGCACCAAACCCGGGCTGGTGGAGCGCTGGGACCTGGTGGTGGGCGGCATGGAGCTCGGCACGGCCTATTCGGAGATGACCGACCCCGTGGAGCAGCGGCGCAGGATCACCCAACAGTCCCTCAAGGCAGCCGCGGGGGACCCGGAGGCCATGGAGATCGACCACGATTTCCTCAACGCCCTGGAACTCGGCATGCCACCCACAGGTGGTCTGGGGATCGGCTTGGATCGGTTGGTCATGGTGCTCACGGGCACCACCATTCGCGATGTCCTGGCCTTCCCGTTCGTGCGCCCGGAGCAACCCCGTAGCTGATGGCAACCCTGTAGCTGCAAGCAACCCTGCGGTTAAGAGCAATGGCGCAGCTGAGGGCAACGGCCCGCGGTTTGAGCTTCAACGGCTTGCGTGGGTGCTGTGTCTGACCCATAGACTGCCTAGCCGTGAGTCACGGAAAACGCAGGATCTCAGCAGCGGGGGCAGCAACTGCTCGTGCTGCCGGGCGCGCCGTGGCTCCCTTTTCTCACGCCGGGTATCCGCGGCTGGCCCTGGCCATGTTGGCCATGGTGTTGGGCCAGGGGACCTGGGCCGTCACCATCATTTTCCAAGTCATGGCCAACGACGGCGGCCCCGCCGCCCTGTCCGGTGTCACTGCTGTGGGCGCTGGTGGTCTGGTGGTGTTTGCCCTGGTGGGCGGGGTGGCAGCGGACAGTCTGCCACCACATCGTGTGCTCTTGGCGGTGTGCGCAACCAACACGGTGGTGGTCTGCCTGGTGACCTATCTCAGTGCCACCCAACAGTTGGCGCTGTGGCAGTTGGCGGCTGCCGCGTTCATCATTTTTGCCGGGGTGGGCATGTTCTACCCGTCCTATTCAGCCTCCCTGCCCCGGTTGTTGCCCGCGGAGAAACTGCTGGCCGCCAACGGGGTGGAAGGATCCGCGCGTCCCCTGCTGCAAACGGCTGCCGGGCCCGCCATGGCAGGCCTGTTGGTGGCCGCCTGGGGTCCATGGGCCGGATTCGCCGCCGTGGCACTGTGCGGGGTGTTCTCCGTGGCCGCCCTTCTGGGGCTCGAGGTGCCGTCCCTGGAGCAGGTGGAGAAACGGCGTCGAACTGAAGTTGCTGAAGCCGGGGAAGCTGCTGAGGCGGACAAGGCGCCCCACACCGATTCCACGGCACCGCCTGTTCACACCGGGCCCATCAACATCACGGGAATCGGCGTGGAGGTGGCCGGCTCCGGTGCTCCGGTGGAGCCTGCGGCAGCACCCCGGGGACCGTTCGCCAAGGTGGTGGCCGACCTGATGGAGGGTGTGCACTACACGGTGCGCACACCCTGGTTGCTGGGCACGTTGGTGTTTGCGGTGGTGGCCATCTTCTTCTTCCTGGGTCCTCTGGAAGTTCTGCTGCCGTTTGTGGTCCGGGACAATTTTGGGGCCGGTGAAGCGGAGTTCGGTTTCCTGCTGGCCGTCACCGGTGTCTCCTCCGCCATCGGAGCCATGATCACTGCCGGATTGTCCTACCCGCGGCGGTATCTGACGTTGATCGTGCTGGTCTGGGGTTTCGGCACCCTGCCGCTGGCGATCGTGGGCTACACCCACTCCTGGGCCGTCATGGTGGTCATCCTGGTGATTGTGGGCGCATCCGATGGCATCGGCCAGGTGCTGTGGGGGACCCTGCTGCAGCGGCGCGTTCCCGGCCGGATGTTGGGCCGGGTCTCCAGCTTGGACTTTTTTGTCTCCCTGTTGTTGCTGCCGGTCTCCATGGCCTTGGTCGGCCCCCTGGCCACGGTCATGCCCATCCCGGTCATTTTTGTGATCGCGGCCATAGTTCCAGCGGTCGCCGCCGTCATGGTGTGGTGGATTGCGGGCATGGCTAGGGATGAAGTGGACAATCCCCTGCGCAGCTGAGGACACTGGGGTTCCCCAAGTCACCAAAGCTAGGTACGTGAATGTCCCCTCGTGCGCCCCGCACCGTCTCCCCGCCCAACAACCCGTCTTCGCATGCCTTCCGACGCCGTGACCTGCTCAGCGGGGTGGGAATGGCCGCCAGCATGGCGCTGGTGGGTTGTGGTTCCCCCGCAGCGGATGGCCAGGAGACAGCGGAGTCACCCACGGCGTCGTCGTCACCCAAACCCACGGTTCAGCCCACTGACCCGCCGCTGAAGATCCAAACGGGGACCAGGTACGACGTCGCTGAGGCAGTCATGCTGCCCTACGGCCAGGACGCTGCTCGGCAGTACGGCGAACTGTACGTGCCGCAGGAGCTGCCCAAGAACGTCAAAGTTCCCGTGGTCATGCTGCTGCACGGGGGCAGTTGGAAGAACAGTTCCACGCTGAACTACATGCGCGCGATCGCACGGAACATGGCCTCCTACGGGGTGGTCGCCTGGAACGTCGAGTACCGCGGGATCGGCGGCGGGGGAGGGTGGCCCAACACGTTCACCGACGTCGCGGCAGCCATGGACCACGTACCGCGCCTGGCCCAACACATTGGGCGGGAGATTGATCGCAAACGGTTCGTTCTCAGCGGGCACAGTGCCGGTGGGCATCTGGCCGCATGGGCTGCCTCACGGCACGTCAGGGGCTCCCAGCAACCCGGCGGCTGGCCCGTGCTGCGTCCATCAGCTTGTGTGGCTTTCGCCGGGGTGTATGACCTGGTCTACGCGCAACAGAGCGGGCACCGTCAAATGGTCAATCTGATGGGTGGCACACCGGCTCAGGTTCCCGTGAACTACGACCTTGCATCCCCGATCGACAACATTCCGGACCAGGTCAAGTTCACCTGCTGCCACGGCACCACGGATTCCGTGGTCCCCATTGCCCAGACGTACAACTACGCCGCCATGGGGGAGAGCAAGGGGAACCCTGCGGAGACACTGATTCTGCTGGACACGGATCATCTTGCGTGGACCAAACCGGAGACCGACGCCTATGCGGTGGGTCAGCAGAAATTGCTGGACGCCGTCATGACGGCGGGTGCCTGAGCACCGCGCTCAGGTCGCGGGGTGGAGAGCGGTCACTGTCCTGCCATGGTGGCCAGGATGCGGTCATGGGCCACCTGCCACGGGTGGGACTTCTCGGTGGTCCAGGAGTTGTGGGAGGCATCCGGGAGAATGACGCCCTCGGCATTGTCGCCGGCACTTTGAGCGGCACTCAGATAAGTCTGCGCCTGCGCCACCGGCACCACGGAATCGTTCTGCCCGTGGAAACACACAAGGTGATGGTGCGTGGGCAGGTGCTTGATCGGGGAGGCCATGGCGTAGCGGTCCGGGTAGGTCTCCGGCTCCCCGCCCATCAGCGGAATCATGTACCGGTCCTTGTTGTCCTCCGCCAGAGTGAGGTCATAAACCCCGGCCATGGGGAAACATGCCTTGACGCCCAGTGCCGGGGCCCCGCCGGGTTCTCCAGTGTTGTTGGTGCCCCGGGAGGCCGCCCACGCCGCCAAGTTGCCGCCTGCGCTGTGCCCCGTGATGAAGAACCGCCCGGTGTCCACGGGGTTGCCGATCTTTTCCCCCAGGTGGGGACCAGGTCCATGGCGGCGGCGATGTCCTCGAAGGTCTGCGGCCAGCCACCGCCGCCGTCCACGCCCCGGTACTCCACGTTCCACGCAACAGCACCGTGCGCGGCCAAGGACTTTGACAGCGATTACATGTAGTTGAGATTGGAGGTGGCCATCCAGCCACCTCCGTGGATCATCATCACCACGGCCACCGGGGCTGATGTGGGCAGCGGTTGTGGGATCCACAGTTGCCCGTACTGGCGCTGTGACTCCGTGCCGTACTTGACCACAACGGGGTCCCCCACGGTGTACGTGTCCGTGGTGGCCACGGCAACGGGTTGAGGGGAGGGGGAGGATTGTCCGGGGGAGGCACCCGCGGCGCCGTCGGAGTTCGACGACGCACATGCACTCAAGGTGGCACCGGCTGCCACACCCAGGCCCAGCCCCAGGCCTTTGAGCAAGCCGCGCCGTGAAAACTGGCTCAGTGCCGGGGTTTCCAGGCAAGCCCCCATGCGGTCTGGATGCGAGGTCATGCGTCCATGGTAGAGGCTCCACCTGGTGCGTGATTCCCGGCTCAGTCGTGCATGGCCTCCAGCTCCACACCCTTGGTTTCTCGCACGGCCTTGACCACAAAGAACACGGAGACCAGGGCAAAGAACGCGTAGAGGCCGTAGGCGAACACCAGGGACGCTTCCGAGATGATGGGGAAGGTCACGGTCACCAGCCAGTTGGCGATCCACTGGATGAAACCGGCCACGGCCAGGGCCGCCCCGCGGATCTTGTTGGGGAACATCTCCCCCAACAGGACCCACATCACGGGTCCCCAGGAGATGCCGAAGAACACCACGTAAAGATTGGCGGCAACCAGGGCGATCAACCCGGCGGTGTCACCCAGGACCGGTCCGGCATCAGTGACCGTGGCCGTGGCGAACACTGCGGCCATGGTGCCCAGGGTCAGGGCCATGCCGATGGAACCGATCAACAACAGGCGTTTGCGCCCGATCTTGTCCACCAGCAGGATCGCCACAATGGTCACCACCACGTTGGTCACGGAGGTGATGGTGGAAATGGTGAAGGCATCGCCTTCCTGGAACCCCACCGACTGCCAGAGCTGGTTGGAGTAGTAGAAGATCACGTTGATGCCCACCAGTTGCTGCAAGGCGGCCAGGCCGATGCCGATCCACACGATCGGCTTGAGCCCAAAGGCTTTGCCCGCAAGATCGGACAGGCGGGGGTTGTGTTCCTTGTCCAGGGTCCGCTCGATCACGGACATGCGGTGCTCCGCGGGGGCCTGCCCCTGGAGGCGGACCATCACCGTCATGGCCTCGTCCCGGCGTCCCTGTTGGACCAGCCACCGGGGGGATTCGGGGATGGTGTAGGCGCCCACCAGGTAAATTATGGCCGGTATGGCTTCCAGCAGGAACATCCAGCGCCAGGCGTCCAGACCGAACAACCAGGAGGATTCGGCCGAACCGGCAGAGCCAACGATGATGCGGTTGGTGATCTGGGAGGCAAAGATGCCCAGCACAATGCCCATCTGCTGCAGGGAGCCCAGGCGGCCGCGGATGTCCGCCGGGGCGATTTCTGCAATGTAGGCCGGGGCAATGATGGAGGCCACGCCCACCCCCACACCGCCCACCACGCGCCAGAAGACCAACCAGTAGAAGCCACCCATGTCTGGGCCGAAGAATGGATCGATGGCGCAGAAGATGGAGGAGAGCAGGAACAGGATCGCGGCAATGCGCATCACGCGCACGCGCCCCAATTTGTCCGCCAGGCGCCCGCCCAAGGCCGCGCCGGCTGCCGCACCCAACAGCGCGGAGGCCACGGCACTGCCCAGGGCAGTGGGGCCCACGCCAAAGTATTCGCGCATGGCGCCCGTGGCACCGTTGATGACCGCGGAGTCGTAACCGAACAGGAATCCGCCGATGGCTGCCACGATGGTGATACGAACCACCGCGCTGGTGTTGGCCGTGTGGCCTGCCACGGAGGTGGGGGAGGTGTAGGTGGACATGCGCTGCTCCTTGCCTGCCCGGGGCCGCGCCAAGTTCATGACGTGGATCACGGTCTGAGTGTCTCGCTAGGCTAAAGCGCAGCCTCCTGAGTGTCCACACGATGACGTCACGGTGACGCCGGGGTGAATCCGTCGGTCGGGCAACCACCGTTCAGTGGCCATCACCCTTGTGTCGTGAGGTGATGCGTCACTAAAATGGTGGACAGACAACATGTTGTTTCGGCAACCTGTCCCCCATCCCGGTGATTGACCGGATCCGTCACGGATGCTGATGCGGGATGAGAGTCGATCCGGTCAACATGGGGATTCGGGTCCGCTGGGAGCGGATTCATGGGGGTGCCACGGGGCTGTGGATGGATCTCACGCCACATCACGCGCCACCGGGGCATGAGCTTGAGGGGGCGATGTGAACGGCAACGGCCGGACGCGTGGGTTGATCAGGGGTCGCGGACGTCACCGTGATCCGCAGGCAACCACCATCTGGCGACCCCGCATGCCGGTTTCCTCCACAGGAGTTCCCGTTTACGTCACGGCGGCAGCCGGCGCCGTGGTGGCTGGCATGATCACAACCGTTGCCCCCAGCACCACCGCAGAAACCACGCGCACCGACCCTGTGGGTTCCCAGGACTCCTCTTCGCGGGACGCCCTGGTGGCCGCGCTTGGATCCACACCTCAACCCACCGTCACTGCGTGGCCGAGCACCGGCGTCACACAGGGGCAGAACCCTGCAGCTGGGGACAGCGGGTGGGTTGCTGCCCCGGCACCGCCTGAACCCGGCAAGGCCGGGACACGCACCTATGTGTTGCCCAGCCCCGCCGGAGTCCTGCGGGCCGGGTCTGCCGTTCGGCAGATGGGCCGCGGCGTGGGATCTGCATTCTCCAACCAGAGCAAGCCCGGATGGTCCGCCCACCCTGCGGTGCCGCTTGCAGGACCGGTACTTCCCGACGCCGTGGTGGTGGGAACTGTTCAGGTCGCCATGCCCTCGGGGGCTGTGGCCGCCTTCCAGGCCGGGCAGCTGGACCTGCCGCAGCTCGAGCTGGCCGGCATGGACCGGGCGGTGGCCTTTCCCCCGCTGCGGGATCCGGTGGCGGTGGTGGATCCCACGCGGTTGGTGGGTCAACCTCCGTTGGCCCCCTTGGCCGTCTCCAGCGCGACACCGGTGAGCCTTGCGGTGGGTGATCTGGTGGTGGTGCCTGCCACGGTGGTGGAGGTACCCCGCGTCCCCGTGCAGGTCCCGGGTGGTCTGGTGCCTGATCCAGCCACTTCGGATGTCACGTCTCCCACACCATCTGAGGATGGCGTGGTGCTTGCGCAGGAGTCATCGGTGGGAGGGACTGAACTCAGTACCGAGCTGCTGACGCCGCGGGCCATGCCGTTCTCTGCAGTGGCACAGGATGACCACGCATCCCCGGTGCTGGGTGAATTCCTGGTGGAGCCGCCGTCAGCGTTGCCTCAGTCCGACGTGCCCCCGCTCGGTGTGCCGCAGCCTGTCTTGCCGCAGCCCCAGGTGCTTCAATCCGTGGTCCCGCAACCGGAAGATCCGCAACCGGTGGAGTTTCCCCAGGCGCATGTTCCCCAGCCCCTGATTCCGCAGATGCCGAGCGCGCATTTCGAGACCCCGCAGCCGGAGAACTCGCAACCGGAGTTCTCCGAGCCGGTGGGGAACTCGACCATGCCGTGGCCCACCCATCCGGAGACGTCGTCGTTGGACCCGGATGAGCTCATCCTCAGCGACGGTCTCCAGTGGGTGCCTGCCCCGCAGCCCCCACCACAAGCCGAGCCCAGTGCCTGGGTGCCGTTGGATTCACGTCTGGCAGTCCCGGACGAATCAGCTGCCCCGGCACAGTCAGTCGTCCCGGCACCACCAGAAGCCCCGGCCGAACCTGCCGTCCCAACGGATCCTGCTTCCCTTGAGATCCCACAAGAAGCCACGTCAGAGACCGTGTCACCACCACATGTGGGCACCGGTGAGCCATCCGTGGAGCCCTCGGCCCAGCCTCCCGCCGGTGAGTGACCCTGGAAGCTGCCTGAAAATATTCCCGTTTGTTGTTCAACTTCGACGTGGCGTTTAGAGATTTTCGCAACTGATGCCACAATCGAAGAATGTCTTCCCCGGCGCAGAACACTTCCCCCTCGCCGGACCGCACGACGTGGCGACTGCCGCAGCTGGAGCACTGGGTCATCATCCCGCTGATTGTCATCCTGGCAATCGGAACGGTGGGACGGATCATCAGCTTCACCCCGCAGGTCGGTGCCGCTGAATCGCAGGTCCTCGCAGCACTCGAACCCGTGCGTTCTTCCATGATGTTGGCCGCTGCCAACTTTGTGCACGGCGCGTTCAGTGCACCCATGATTTTTGCCGTGATCGCCGCTTTGACCGCCTGGTTGGTGGTCATCCGCCGGTCCGCTCGGGATGCTGCCGGTTTTGCGGTGATCGCCGTCGTCGCTTCCACGGTGTGCTTCATGACCCAGCAGATCGTGTCCCGGCCGGCGCCGGTGATCCCGGGGGAAACGTTGACTGCTGCTGAGACGGCGTCGTCCATGCCCGCCGGTGCGGTGTGCGGCGCGGTGGTGATCACCTTGGCCCTGCTGGTGACTGCACGTCATCACGCCAAGGCCACTCTGCTGTTGGCCATTGGTGGCGGCGTGACGCTGCTGGTTGCCGCTGCCACATTGGTCGGTTCCTCGGCCTACCTGCTGGATGTTCTGGCCGCAGCACCCGTGGCTTGGGCAGGCATCGCGTTGGGGTGCGGTGTGGCCAACCGGGCCGTGCCCGCCATGGCGCAGACCTTCGGGTGGGACCTGAACCAGAGCGAACGCAAGCTCAACTACCGCAGCCCCGACCGCAGCGTGGCCTACGCGCAAACCCACCAGCCGGCGCCCCAGACCACCGCGGACCTTTCCGTCACCGCCAGGGATTACGACGACGGCCCCGTCACCGAGGAGATCCCCGTCATCCGGCACAACGCCGCCTGATCCCACCCTCATACGCCGAGTAGGCCTTTTGATCGCTGCTGACTGACCCAGGGGCGATCAAAAGGCCTACTCGGCGTATGAGGGGGAGGGGGGTCTCAGCGGTCGATCCTACGGTGGAAGGGCCACCAGATGATCCGGCCCATGTCGTAGGTCAGGGCCGGCACCAGCAGGGAGCGGACCAGCAACGCATCCAGCAGCACGCCAAAGGCCACGACGAACGCCAGCTGGACCATGAACACAATGGGGATCACGGCCAGGGCGGCAAAGGTGGCGGCCAACACCACACCCGCCGAGGTGATTACACCACCGGTGAGCACCAGGCCCCGCAGGATCCCGGCCCGTGTTCCGTGCTCCAAGGACTCTTCCCGCACCCGCGACATCAGGAAGATGTTGTAGTCGATGCCCAAGGCCACCAGGAACACGAAGGCGTACAGGGGTACGGAGGCGTCAGATCCGGGGAAGTTGAACACATGGTTGAACAGCAGTGCTGAAACACCCAGGGCGGAGGCAAAGGAGATCACCGTCAGGATGATCAGCAGTACCGGTGCCAGAACGGAGCGCAGCAACAGCATCAGGATGATGGTCACCACCACCAGGATGATGGGGATGATCAGGTTGCGGTCGTGGATGGAAGCGGCCTGGGTGTCCATGCTGCTGGCCGTTTCCCCGCCCACAATGATGCTGGAATCCACGTCCTTGAGCTCCGTGCGCAACTGAGTCACGGCTTCCTGGGCTTCATCCGAGTCAGGTGCCACCGTGGTGGTGATCTGAATCTGGACGTCACCGTCAGAAACTGTGGGCTCCACGCCGGCAAACGGGTTGGCACCATCAGGTGCACCCTGGAACTGCTGCGCCTGCTCTTCAGCAGCAGTGCCCAGGGGCAGGGAGCCGGACGGCGAATCGTTGGCGGTCACCGCCACGGAGTCGGTCACCTCCAGCTCTTCGGCCCGTTCAGCCACCTGGTCCTGGGTGCCATCCGGTGCGATCACGGTGATGGGTGAGCCCGTGCCACCCGGGAAGTGCGCGGACAGGGCGTCCTGGCCATCGGAGGCAGGGGAGTCCCCGATCAAGGTTTCTGACTGCTTGAGGCCGGAGGCCTGCAGGGTTGGGGCAAAGGCCGCCATGGCCACCAGAGCAATGGTGGCAACAATCCACACCACCCGGAACCGGCGGGCCACAAACCGGCCGATGCCGGCCCACAGGCCCTTGCCCGTGACCGTGGGAAGGCCGTCCACACCACCGGGGTCCACCACGCGCACGGCGTCGGGCCGGTTGGGATCGTACTTGGGGCGCGAGGGCCAGAACCCTGCCCGCCCCAGTACGTAGAGCACGGCCGGGAGGAACGTCAGTGCCGCCAGCATGGAGAACGCAATGCCCGTGGCGGCCGCCGGTCCCAGCGCCTTGGTGGAGCCCAGGTCGGAGAACAGCAGGCACAACAACCCGGCGATCACGGTGGAGCCGGAGGCCAGGACCGGTTCAATGGTGCCGCGAATGGCAGTGCGGGTGGCGGTGGCCTTGCTGCGGTCCTCCCGCAACGCTTCCCGGTACCGGGCCGTGTAGAGCAGGCAGTAGTCCGTGGCGGCACCCACCACCAGGATGAACAGAATGCCCTGGACCTGGCCGTCAATCTGGATCAGCCCGGCCTGCGCCGTTAGGTAGACCACAATGATGGCTGCGCACAGGGCCGCCATGGCCGTGATCAGCACAATCACCGGCAGCAGCGGGGAGCGGTAGACGATCACCAGGATCACGAACACCACAGCCAGTGCCACCAGCAGCAAGATCCCGTCAATGCCCGCAAAGCCCTCGGCCAGCTCAGTGGCGAATCCCGCCGGGCCGGTGACGTACGTGTTCAGGCCCTCCGGTGCGGTGTCCTGCATTTCCGTACGGAGGTCGGAAACCTGCTCGTCATAGGTGTTCTCGTTCATGGGGACAAAGACTTGCAGGGCCTTGCCGTCCTCGGACTCCACCGGCGGGGAGGCGGTCTCCTCCGCGAGTCCTGCATCCACCAGGGATTCGCTGAGGTTCTCAGCCCAGTCCCGGTCATCCTCCGTCAGACCGCCGTCGCGCTGCATCACGGCAACACCCGGGACAAAGGGGTCCTCCACAAAGTCGTCCGCCCGGTTGGAAACCTGGGTGGACTCCGCCGTCTCCGGCAGGAACGAGGACTGGCTGGACTCCACCACCTCGCTGATGCGGCCAAAGAACGGGCCACCCAAACCAATCACCACAACCCAGGCCAGCAAGGCGAAGGCGGGCAACAGGATGCGCAGCCACGTGGGGCCGCGCCGCCCGTTCTCCTGCTCCGGAGCTGCACGACGACGACCCGTGGAACTGCTGTCCCAGGGCAACTCCGTGTGCTCGGTGGCCGGTTCGTGCGGCGTCGTGGGCTCCGGTGTTGAAGCGGAGGAGGAGGTGGTGCTGGGTGCCATGAGGGGCGCTCCGATGTGGTGTGGGCCCCGGATGGCGGGTCCTGGAAATGGGATGCGGAGGGGGTGGTGCCGTGAAGACACCACCCCCGACAGCTTACGAGTGGTTCACGTTTCGTAGTACCGAAGCGTGAAAGACCCTGTCAGTGGACACCGACTCAGTTGAACTCCATGGGATCCGGGCCCAGGCGGCCGTTGTCACGCCCGAGCTCGGTCAGACGCTCCAACTGTTCCTCGTCCAGGGTCACCTGCAACGCACCCCAGTTCTCCCGGATGCGCTCCGGGGTGACGGACTTGGGGAACACGATGTTGCCGATGGCCAACTGCCACGCCAGCACGGTCTGAGCGGGGGTGGCACCCACTTCCTCAGCAATCTCCGTGACCGTGGGATCCGTGAGGACCTCCCCACCCTGGCCCAGCGGCGACCATGCCTCCGTGAGCACACCGTGGGAAGCATTGGCAGCGCGCAACTCCACCTGCGGGAAGTAGGGGTGCAGCTCGATCTGGTTGACGGCAGGGGTCACGCCGCTGTTCACCAGCTCCTCCACCAGGTGGGCCGGGAAGTTGGAGACTCCGATGGACCGGGCCCGCCCACTGTTGCGCAGTTCAACCAGGGCTTCCCAGCTGTCCCGGTAGAGACCGTTGGCGGGGCAGGGCCAGTGAATCAGGTAGAGGTCCACGTAATCGGTTCCCAGCCGCTGCAAGGACTGGTCCATGGCCTTCAAGGCGGAGTCGTAACCCTGGTCCTGGTTCCACAGCTTGGTGGTCAGGAAGATCTCCTGCCGGTCCAGGCCGGACTCAGCAAGAGCGCGACCCACGCCTTCCTCGTTGCCGTAGATCGCGGCGGTGTCAATGTGCCGGTACCCCGTTTCCAGAGCTGCGGCCACGGAAGCCTGCGCCACGTCCGGTTCCACCTGCCACGTGCCGAAACCCAGCTGGGGAATGGTGTGGTCATCGTTCATGGTCGAAACGGGTGAGGCGGTCATGAATGCTCCTATCAGGCGGCAGGTTGAGCCGCAGGTTGTGAACCTTGCACCCAGTCAACCGTTACCTGATGAGGTTCACAAGCTGGCTGGGTGTTCACGCAGCGGCAGCCGCCTCACACAGTGCGGCAACCGTCTCACACAGTGCAGCTACGGCCTCACAGTGCAGCTACGGCCTCACAGTGCGGCAACCATCCGGGGCAGTGCCTGGCCGGAGGGCAACCGCACCTCGTAATCGGCGTAGGCAGAGAACTCGGTGGGCTCCGGGTTGATCTCCACCACCGGAACCCCGAGTCCCAGGGCGGTCAGGGGGAGGGAGGCAGCCGGCTGCACGATTCCGGAGGTGCCCACCACCAGCACCAGATCAGCCCCGGCCATGGCTTCCTCGGCAGCTTGGAAGGCATCCATGGGAAGCGCCTCCCCGAACCACACCACACCGGGGCGGATCCGGGAGTCACACTCCAGGCATTCAGGTGGTGCCAGCGGCTGTGGGTCCGGGTCCACCGGCGCATCCAGACGCAACTGCGCAATCTGCCACTGATCCGCGGGCCGCCCACAGTGTTCACACCGGAAGTCGAACAGGGAGCCATGCAGGTGGGCCAACACCGGGGAACCAGCGCGCTCGTGGAGATCGTCCACGTTCTGGGTGCTGATGGTCACGGCGGCCCGCTGAGCCCAGGTGGTCAGGGCCACATGCCCCGGGTTGGGTTGAACGCCGCGCACCATGCGGGCGCGCTGGACGTACCAGGACCACACCACCTCTGGATCTGCCTCCCAAGCTTCCGGGGTGGCCAGCTCCTGCGGGGAGTAGCGTGCCCACAGCCCGGTCTCCGGGGTGCGGAAGGTGGGAACACCTGACTCCGCGGAAACACCGGCACCGGAGAGCACAGCCACCGTGCGTGCGGAGCGGGCAAGGTCAAGCACACGGTCATCCAGGGTCATGCCCTCCACGGTACTGCCCAGGGCGAACCTCCCGGCCAGTCACGGCCCTTCACCGGATCTGGTCCACATGGGTGTGGTGGAATGGATTCATGAAGTTCGACTTCCGCCGCCTGACCCCCGCACTGGTGACCTCACTTGCCCTGATCTTCTTTGCCCTGCTGTGTGCCAGCATCGGCTGGACGGTTTTTGCCTGGCTGGTGGGTCTGCTGGGCTTGGCACTGAACGTGGTGGGCATTGCGGTGGTTCAGATCGACGACGCCGCAGCCTCCTCCTCCGCCGTCGCTGAGCGCAACCGGGGCAAGGTGGGCGGCAAGCAGCCTGCTGCAGTGAGCGCTTCAGGTCATGCGGAGGCTGCCCCTGCACAAGGGCCGGTCAAGTCGAATCCCTTTGCTGACAAGGCCAAGAACGCCCGGGCTGCGTTGCGCAACTCGGCCTCGCGGGGTGGGCGCAGTTCTCAGGGCTCCGCCTCCACCGCGGCCGGCGGCAAAGACTCCGGGGCCTCCCGGCCTGTTGATTCCGCTGCCACCGATCCCACTGACTCAGATCAGTCGGGTGATTCCGTCAAGGTCAGCGATTCCCCCAAGATCACCAAGAGGCTCTGATGTCATCCGGCACGGTCATGAGCGTCAACACCGGCAGCAGGCAGCAGAATCCCGCGCCCAACAGTCTGGACACGGGCATTCACAAGGGGCCGGTGGACCACGCCGTGGAGATCCGTGACCCCGGAATGCGCGGGGATGGCCCCGGATCGGGTGTGATTGGCGACTACATCGGGGATGACCGCCACCACGGCGGTGAACACCAAGCCGTGTATGCCTTCGCTCGGGAAGAGTTGGACCACTGGGAATCGGAGCTGGGGCTCACCATCCCTCCCGGCACCTTTGGGGAGAACCTCACCATCGGTGATTACGACGTCGACTCCGCCCTGCTGGGGGAGATCTGGCGCATTGGGGAGGTCCGGTTGCAGGTCACGGGCGCTCGCACGCCATGCCGAACGTTTGCGGCCGTGATGCAACAGCAGGGTTGGGTCAAGACCTTCACGCAGCGTGCCCGTACCGGCGCCTACCTGCGGGTTCTGGAGGCCGGTGAGGTCAAGGCCGGGATGGATCTGACCGTGGAGTTCCGCCCTGATCACGGGATCACCGTGTCCCAGTCCTTCCGCGCTGCCACCACGCAGCAGTCTTTGCTGCCGGAGATGGTGGCCGCGGAGCCCTATCTGCATCCGGAACTGCGGCGTCGGGTGGAACAGGCGCTGGCCCGGCCCTGAGGCTGGTTCAGGTCAAGGTCAGTTCAAGGCGGCTGCGCGGTAGATCTTCTGTACGGCTTCCGGCTCCAGGCGCGTCTCCACAGCCGTGGTGTTCTCCGGATCCCTACGCAGATAGCGCACCGGTCCGTGTTGGCCGGCTTCCAGTCGGAGGGCATCCACCGTGGCGTAGCGCTGGATCAGGGTGGCCGTGAAGCCCTTGCCCTGAACGGGGGAGACCGCCATGGTCAGTTCCACCTCAACGGTGGGCACGTCTGCGGGAAGGTCTTCTTCCTGGGAGGCGTGCACGTCACGGGAGACCAGCGGATCCGGCTCGGCATCAGGGCGTGGGCTGGCATCCTGGGCCAGATCAGTGTCTGAGCTGAGGTCGGCTGCAGCGTCGTCGTCGTTGGTGGAGTCCGGGAAGTGGATGCTGCGCACCACGCCGATCCCGTAACCCACCGAACCCACCAGGTGTGAGCCCAGGACCTGCCGGGCCTGGCCCATGACGGTCTTGACGCGGGAGACCCAAACCAGTGTGGCCACCACCAGAATTGCGGCGATCACCGCAAGCCACAGCCCTGAGCCTGTGGCACGCCACTGCATCCACGCCGGAATCAGTAAAATCACGGCGATCACAGGTGCCAGGACGATCCACACGTTGCCCTTGACGCCGCCGATTTGCCGGAGGGCTTGAGGGTCGGAGCGCAATTCGTCCATGACCTGCCGGTCGAAATCGCGTTCGGCCGTGCTGCCTTCCGGGGGCAGGGGTGTGGGCCAGGTTCCCTGATCGTCCATGGGCCACATTCTGGCAGAGATGCGCCACGCCGCGACACGCCGGAGCTGGCAATGCCCGCGTGCGGTGTGCGCAGAATCGAGTTCCCCGCCAGGTAAGGGAAGTAGGCTGTCAATTGCTCCTGCAAGTACCGATGGGGGCCTTGGTTGACGTGTCGAACACAGATATTCGGCAGTATGATTACATTCATGTCAGAAACCCAGTGGCTGAGTCCAGAAGAGCGTGAGGCATGGTTGGGTCTCATCTCAGTCATGTTCAAAACGCCGGGAACCATTGAGCGCCAGCTCATCGAAGACTCATCGTTGAGCTTTGCCGAATACCTTGTGCTGGCCATTCTTTCCGAGGCCCCCGACCGCAAGCGCCGGATGTCCGATCTGGCTGCTGCCACCTTCACCGCGCAGTCCCGCCTGTCCAGGATCGTGACCCGTTTGGAGGCGCGCGACCTGGTGGAGCGCTACGGCGACGGCGGTGACAAGCGTGTTGTGGTGGCCACCCTCACGGACGCCGGCATGGAGTGTGTTGAACAAGCGACACCGGCGCACGTGGCTCACGTCCGCAAGGTCATCTTTGACAAGCTCTCCGCCGAACAGGTGGGCCATCTGGCTGCAATCTGCCGGTCCCTGGCGGAGGCCACCACCTCAGGCGAGCCCCAAAACAGCTGAGTCCTGCCGTAATCATTCTCACCCCACTTCCTCCCCGGCCGACTGCGAAAGCGGGCTGATGACCCCTGTGGGCAGCCCTAGAGTGGCTGCGTGAGTATGCACAATTCCCCCATGGCGTTGCTCTACAACGCCACCCGGGGACAAGAATTCAAAGGCAGTCGAGTGTCCCGGGAAACCGTGGCGCGAATCTTCCGTTTTGCTGCCCCGCACCGGCGGATGATGTTGATTTTCCTGGTGGTCTCCATCGGGGTCTCCGGTCTGGGGGTGATCACCCCCATCCTGGCCGGTGACGTGGTCAACGCCATCACCGGTGGCGGGCCGGTGGATCTGGTGGTGTGGCTCGCGGTGCTCATTGCCGTCGTGGCCATTGCCACCGCGGGACTCGGGATCCTGAACCGCTGGTTGTCCTCCACCATTGGTGAGGGTTTGATCCTGGATCTGCGCACGGCGGTCTACAACCATGTGCAGACCTTGCCGATCGCCTTCTTCACGCGCACCCGGACCGGCGCTCTGGTCTCCAGGCTGAACAACGACGTCATCGGCGCTCAGCGAGCCTTTTCCAACACGCTCTCCGGTGTGGTCTCCAACCTGGTCTCCGTGCTGCTGACCATCGGTGTGATGCTCACCATCTCCTGGCAGGTCACGTTGTTGTCCCTGCTGCTCTTGCCCATCTTCCTGGTGCCTGCCCGCCTGGTGGGTGGCCGACTGGCCAATTTGCAGCGGGAAGCCGCCCAGTACAACGCGGACATGTCCACGCAGATGACCGAGCGGTTTTCCGCCGGTGGCGCCACCCTGGTCAAGCTCTTTGGTGACCCCCGCTCCGAGTCCGGCGAGTTCGCCTCCCGCGCCGGCCGGGTCAAGACCATCGGCGTGCGGGTGGCCATGCTCCAGGCCACTTTTGTCACGGCCTTGACCTTGGTGTCCGCACTCGCCCTGGCCCTGGTGTACGGCGTGGGTGGTGTGCAGGCGATCCTGGGCAACCTGGATGCCGGTCAGGTGGTCACCCTGGCCATGCTGCTCAGCCAGCTCTACACGCCGCTGACCATGCTGGCCAACGCCCGCCTGGACATCATGAGCGCCCTGGTCAGTTTTGAGCGTGTGTTCGAGGTCCTGGACCTCAAACCCCTGCTCACCGAACGCGCGGATCCCGCCCCGATTCCGGGCGGCCCGCTCTCCCTGCAGTTCGACGACGTCGCCTTCACCTACCCCTCAGCCGAAGACGTCTCCCTGGCCTCCCTGGAGGATGTTTCCGTGTTGGACAACCGCGCCAACGAGCAGGTTCTGCACGGAGTGGACTTCACCGTGGAGCCGGGTCAGACCGTGGCGCTGGTGGGATCCTCCGGTGCCGGCAAGTCCACCATCGCCTCCCTGGTGCCCAGGCTCTACGACGCCACCACCGGTGCCGTGCGCCTGGGTGGGGTGGATCTGCGGGACGTCTCCTTCGAGCAGCTGCGCCACACCGTGGGCATGGTCACCCAGGACGGGCACCTGTTCCACGAGTCCATCAGGGCCAACATGGCGCTGGTCAACCCGCAGGCCACCGACGACCACATGTGGTCCGCGTTGCGCCGCGCCCGCATGGACCACGTGGTGGGGGAGCTGCCGGATGGCCTGGACACCGTGATCGGTGAACGTGGCTACCGACTCTCCGGTGGTGAACGGCAGCGGTTGACCATCGCGCGTCTGCTGCTGGCAGCCCCGCGTGTGGTGATCCTGGACGAGGCCACCTCCGCGCTGGACTCCACCAACGAGGCCCATGTGCAAGCCGCCTTGGATGAGGCCATGAGTGGGCGCACCGCGCTGGTGATTGCCCACCGCCTGTCCACGGTGCGCAAGGCGGACCAGATCCTGGTGATTGAAGGTGGCCGGGTGGTGGAACGTGGCCCGCACGCCGAGCTGTTGGCCGCTGGCGGCCGTTACGCAGAGCTCTACCAGACGCAGTTCGCCGAGCAGGAGTGACCCACCCCTCCGTCCGAGCGTGACCTCCTCCCCAGCCCATGGGTGACCTCCCTCGCCGAGTAGGCCGGTTGATCGCCCCTGACCCAGTCAGCAGCGATCAAACGGCCTACTCGGCGGAGAAGGTGGGGGGATCAGTGGCGGTGGGGTTGCGGTTCCGTGGCCTCATGGCGTCCGGTGGGACCGGAGGCCGGGTGGCGGGTGGTCAACTTGTCCTTGCCGCGGCCGGTCAGTGCCTTCACGCCTTCCAGCACCAGCACCACGGCGGCGCCCCACACCAGACCCAACACTGCGGAGAAGAAGGTGTTGACGATCCACGCCACAGCCCCCGCCAACACCGGAACGGCGTGGGCGGCGGCCTCAGCGGCGTGATGCACAAAGTTGTAGATGGGGTGCCAGCCGAGTTCGTGCAGGCCCACCAGGATGATGTGGCCACCCACCCACAGCATGGCCACGGTGCCGACCACGGAAATGACCTGCAGCACCTTGGGCATGGCCGCCACCAGGAACTCCCCGAACTTCTGGGCCCCGGCCGACTTCCGTGAGGCGAGCTTGAGGCCGATGTCATCCATGCGGATCAGAGCAGCCACCACGCCGTACACCAAGATGGTGATGCCGATGGCCACCACCACCAAAATGATGGCACGGTTGAAGATCGGCTCGGAGGCCACCTCGTTCAGGGAGATGACCATGATTTCCGCTGAGAGGATCAGGTCGGTGCGGATGGCACCGCCCACCATTTTGTCCTCGGCAGATTTGCCGTCGGCCTCGGCGTCGTCGGTCGCCACCACGGGCTCAATGTTTTTGTCGTGCCCGGAGATGGCACCCCAGATCTTCTCCGCACCCTCAAAGCACAGGTAAGTACCGCCCAGCATCAGGATGGGGGTCAGCGCCCACGGCGCGAACTGACTCAGCAGCAGGGCGATCGGGAGGATGATCACCAGCTTGTTGAACAGGGATCCCTTGGCGATCCGCCAGATGATCGGCAGCTCGCGTTGGGGGTCCACATCGCGGACGTACTGCGGGGTGACCGCGGTGTCATCAACGACGACGCCCGCCGCCTTGGCGCTGGCACGTCCAGCTGCGGCGCCGATGTCGTCAAGGGAGGCAGCAGATGCCCGGGCGAGTGCTGCGACGTCGTCGAGCAGGGCGATCAAACCGCCGCTCACAGGGCCAACTCCCCGTGGCAAAGTTCCATGTGGTGCAAAATCATGCGCTAAGAATACGTCTCCCAAGCCGGGCCGAATGTTAAGTGACCTGATGGTGTCCGAGGCATGGCATAGGCTGATCCAGTCAATCGAGGTCAGGAAAACCTGCCATGGGCAAAAACGCCATCAGCTTCCGCGACGTACGCAAGGTCTACCCGGACGGCACCACCGCCGTGGATGACCTCAATCTTGACGTACCAGTTGGGTCCCTCACGGTGTTCGTGGGCCCATCAGGATGCGGCAAGACAACGTCACTGCGGATGATCAACCGGATGGTGGAGCCCACCAGCGGTCAGATCCAGGTCAACGGGCAGGATGTCACCTCCGTGCCTGAGGCCGCGCTGCGCCGGTCCATGGGTTACGTCATGCAGGCTTCCGGACTGATGCCACACCGCACGGTGCTGGAGAACATCAGCACTGTTCCGCGGTTGCTGGGGGAGTCCAAACGTGACTCCAAACGGCGGGCTGAGGAGCTGCTGGAGACTATTGGCCTGGACCGCTCCCTGGGCTCGCGCTACCCCGCGCAACTGTCCGGGGGCCAGCAGCAGCGCGTGGGAGTGGCCCGGGCGCTCGCAGCGGATCCGCCCATCCTTCTGATGGATGAACCGTTCTCCGCGGTGGATCCCGTGGTGCGTGCCGATCTGCAGAACGAGTTGCTGGATCTCAAGCAGCGTTTGAACAAGACCATTGTTTTTGTCACCCATGACATGGATGAGGCCGTTCTGCTGGGGGACCGGGTGGCCGTGTTTGCCACCGGTGGCCGGTTGGCGCAGTACGCGACTCCGGAGGAAGTTCTGCGGGAACCGGCCGATCAGTTCGTCTCCGACTTTGTGGGCCGGGACCGTGGCTTCCGGGCGCTGTCCTTTGATTCCCGCGACATCCCGCTCTCCGGCGTGCTCACCCTGGACCCGCAGGGCCGGGTTGCCGAGCTGGGCACCCCAACCATGGGCTCGGGCGGCTCCGGCGGTTCCCGTGGCTCCACCGCTGCACACCAGACAGGTCCCAGTGCCGCCGTTGCCAACGGGTGGACCTTGGAGGTGGATGCGGCAGGAGCTCCCGTGGGGTGGATTCCGCCCTCAGGGGGAGAACCTGCCGGTGGTCAGGTCACACACCGGGTGGGTGGCTCCTTGTACCGTCCCGGTGGTTCCCTGCGCCAAGCTCTGGATGCGGCGCTGTCCTCACCGTCCGGGCTGGCCGTTGCAGTGGATGAACGCGGCAGATTGCGCGGGGTGCTGCGGCCTCAGGAGATCATGACCGCCATTGAGGCCGCACGGGAGTCCCGCTCATGACGTGGCTGCCGGAGAATCTGGATTTGGTCCTGCGTCTGACCGGGACCCATCTGATGCAGTCCGTGGTGCCGGTGGTGTTGGGTCTGCTGATCTCGGTTCCGTTGGCCCGTCTGGCGGCTGGTTCACGTCTGATCCGCCCGCTGATGGTCAACGGCGCCGCTCTGCTCTACACGATCCCCTCCCTGACACTCTTTGTGCTGCTTCCGGTGGTTCTGGGCACTCGGATCACCTCCATCATCAACGTGATCGTGGCTCTCACCATTTACGTGATCGCGATTCTGGTCCGGTCCTGCACGGATGCCTTTGCCGCCGTGGACCGCTCCGTTCTGCAGGCGGCCACCGCGGTGGGTTACACCAAGTGGCAGCGCTTCTGGGCCGTGGAACTTCCCCTGGCCGTGCCCGTCATGTTGGCTGGTGTGCGGACCGCGCTGGTGGCCAACATTTCCATGGTCTCCGTGGGCGCTGTGATCGGCATTCAGTCCTTGGGCACGTTGTTCACGGACGGTCTGCGCCGCAGCATTGCCGAGGAGATCCTGGTGGGTGTGGTGCTCACGGTGATCTTGGCCGTTGGCCTGGACCAGTTGCTGCGGCTGCTGGGCCTCTACCTCACGCGGTGGCAGCGCCCCGGGCGCCTCACCGCGGATTCATCTCACGACGACGCCCGGCGAACCTCGTCATCTGGCCCTCAGCCGTCTACTGCACCGGATCCGGATGAATCCGCCCGGCGGATTGCTGCAACGGGAGGTGGGGCATGAACCTGCTGAGCGGAATGTGGCAATGGCTGACGGATCCCACCAACTGGTCCGGATCAGGTGCCATTCCAGCGCGCGCCCTGGAACACATGGCGTATTCGGGCATTGTGATGGTGGTGGCGATCGTCGTCGCTGTGCCGTTGGGGATGTTGGTGGGGCACACGGGCCGCGGGTCCGGGGCTGTGATCGGGGTGGCCGGTGCCTTGCGTGCGCTGCCCACCCTGGGTCTGCTGACGCTGTTCTCCCTGCTGATGGGACTGGGCCTGGTGCCGCCGCTTCTGGCCCTGGTGATCCTGGCGGTGCCGCCCATCCTGACGGCAACATACGCCGGTGTGGCAGAGGTTTCCCCGGCCGTACGGGATGCCGCCAAGGCCCAGGGCATGACCCCCATGCAGGTCCTGACCCGTGTGGAGGTCCCGCTGGCCCTGCCTGTGGCCATGGGCGGAATCCGCAATGCTGCCTTGCAGGTGATTGCCACTGCCACTGTTGCCGCATACATCAATCTGGGCGGGCTGGGCCGTTATCTGATTGACGGGCTGGCCGTTCGTGACTACTCCCGCATGCTCGGTTCCGTGCTGCTGGTTGCCGTTCTGGCACTGGCCACGGATGCCGTTCTGGCGGCGCTGCAACGCGCTGTCACCTCCCCTGGACTGCGAACCACCGCACACTGACCACACAGCAATCACCTCAGGAGCACAACATGAAAGCCACCCTCCAGAACTCCTCCCGCCCCCGACTCTCCGTGTGGCGCCGCGCGGCCCTGCCCCTTGCCGCAGTGGGCGTCTTGACCTTGAGCGCCTGCGGCAGTTCGGACCCCTTGAACGGCGATTCCTCCGGCGGTGGTGACGGCACCGTGACCGTGGGGTCAGCTGATTTCCCTGAATCGCAGATCATTGCGGAGCTCTACGCAGGGGTGCTGCGGGATGCCGGGATCGAGGCCTCCACAGAGCCCGGTATCGGTGCGCGTGAGGCATACATCGGCGCGGTGGAGGACGGTTCCATTGACCTGGTTCCGGACTACTCCGGGAACCTGCTGCTCTACGTGGATCCGGAATCGGATGCAGCTTCCGGGGAGCAGATCCTGGATGCGCTCCCTGATGCCCTTCCGGACGGGCTGACCGTACTGGAGGCTTCTGAGGCAGAGAACAAGGACGCCATGGTGGTCACCCGCCAGACCGCGGACGAGTATTCCCTGACCAGCATTGCGGACATGGCCGAGGTCTGTGATCAGCTGGTGATCGCCGGACCGCCGGAGTTCCAGGAACGTGCTTACGGTCTGCCCGGTTTGGAGTCCAAGTACGGCTGCACGCCCCAGTCCTTTGAACCCATCAACGACGGCGGCGGCTCCCTGACCGTGGATGCTCTCACCCGTGGGGATGTGGACGTGGCCAACATCTTCACCACCACCCCCGCCATCAAGCAGCAGGACCTGGTGGTTCTGGAGGATCCGGAGAACAACTTCATTGCTCAGCAGGTTCTGCCCCTGGCTGCTGAGGACCGCTTGCCGGATGGTGCCGCTGATGCCCTCAATGAGTTCTCTGCCAAGCTCACCACGCGGGACCTGATTGAACTCAACCAGTCCGTGTCCGGTGATGGTTCGGTCAATCCTCAGCAGGCGGCCCGTGACTGGCTGGAGGCCAACGGGTACACCGACGCCTGAGCATTTCCCACAGCCTGTGGAGAACTCTGTGGAAAGGGCTGTGGACGGTTGTGGACCACCTGTGGATGGGGATTCTGTGGGCTGTTGAGCCCACAGAATCCCCATCCACAGGCCCATGTCACAAGGCTCCTCGACCAGGACCTGCAAAAATCAGGGAGCTTCACTATCATGAGCCTCGGTACTGGCAGCTGACCGGCCCGATCTGCACCACTGACGCGCGGCGGTGCTGCCAGACGCAATTTTCCTCGGAGTCAATGACGATCCTGAGCTCGGTTTGCCGTGAAGTTCTTGACTGCTTCAGGCCGAATCCAGGGAGTCACCATCACTCAGAACGCGCAGTTCGAGGCCACAGCTGATCCTCTCAGCCTGGGTCACCTCCTGCCCGCCTCGGGGGCCGACGGTGCTGACTTGCCGTCCGGACCGCATTCGATTCACGCCCTGCCTTCTCTTGCCCCGCAGTTGTCCGCCGTGGACTCCGGGACTTCCGACCACGCTTCCGTGGACGACCTGGTCTCCATGGCACGTGCGCGGATGCAGCAGATCGAGTTGGGGAAACAGGCTCAGCACGCGGAATTCGATCGGCGTTTGGAACGGCATCTGGAGCCCCTTATTCGCTCCATGCTCCAGCTCTACGGGCAGCACATCGCCCCGGATGAACTGGCTTTGGTGGTGGGTGATCTGGGGTCCCTGCTGGCCAGCTCCTGGTTGGCGCGGTCAGATTTCCTGCGCGGCATGGACTCTGACCGGGAGCACCAGGCGCCCTGGTG
>NZ_JROX01000460.1:0-1417 GCF_000800955.1 Kocuria sp. ZOR0020 | reverse complement strand
GGGCCTTCACAGCTGAGTGTGGGTAGCGGTTCTCCGCCAGGGGCGATGACCGCCTGCAGCGAGCAGAGCCCGTAACCGGTAGTTGTCGAAGTTGCGGAAGCCGCGGGCGACGCGACGCATGGTCTCGATGACGCCATTGACCGCTTCCGTGGGCCCGTTCGAGGCTCCTGCGGTATCGAAGTAGGCCAGGATCGCGGCCTTCCACCGGCGTAAGGTCCGTCCGAGCCGGGCGATCTCCGGAATGGGACAGGACGGGAAGGCACCGAGAATCTCGGCGACGAGCCGGCGCCCCTGCTCGGGGCGGGCGTGGTAGACCGCGCGCAGCTTCTGGTAGCAATGCCAGGCAAGGGTGACCTCGTGATGCGGGTCCCCGGCCTCGAGCTTCGCGTTGAGTCGGCGGACCTGCCTCTCGGTCAGGTGCTCGGCGCCGATCTGCAGGGTGCGGCGGATCCCGTACAACGGGTCCCCGGCTCTCCCGCGGTGACCCAGAGTGTCCTGCTGCACGCGGCGGCGGACCTCATCGACGACCTGCCCGCCGAGCTTGACCACATAGAAAGCATCGAGAACGGTGATCGCCTCCGGGAGCTCGTCGCGGATGGCATTGGCGTAGCCGTGGAACGGATCCAGCGTCGCCGTGCGGATCCCGCTCGTGAACGCCGGCCCCTGCTCGATGAGCCAGTCGCCGTAGGCCGCCCCCGTGCGCCCGGGCACCAGATCCAGCAGTCGTGCCCGGGGCCGGCCGTCCTCGCCGCGGGAGTGGTCCACGATCCCGGTGACCAGCCCAGTGCCGGGTGGGCCCACGTGGCGCCAGAGGTGCTCGTCCACGCCCAGGGCGTTCACCCCGGCCAGCCGGTCCTCGGCGGCCAGCTGGGCCTCGATGACCGGAGTGATGGCGTCCCAGACGGTGTTCCAGGCGACCCCGAGCATCTGGGCCAGGGCCGAGACCGCGATGTCGTGGCAGCGCAGCTGCGTCACCGCCCAAGCAATCGCGCGGGTGGTGAGCTTGGCCCGCGGTGCCGCCAGCTCGTGGACCTCACTGAAGGTCGTCACCTCGCACGCCGTCTCATGGCAGCGGTAGCGGCGTTTGCGCCAGACCACCCGCACGGGCACCCCGGCGCAAGGCAGGTCGTGCAGCAGCACCGCCACCCGGCCATGGCCAACGGCGAGCACCCCGCAAGCCGGACAGCCCACCAGTGACGGCACAGTCTCGACCACCAGGGTGAACGAGGAGCGGTACCGCTCGATCGTGAGCACGTGGACATCGGGCAGGTCGAAGAGCGCGCACGCCGGCGCGCACATAGCATGGGACACGTCGAGGCCTTCGAGGACGGTTGGATTCAGCACCCCCATCCTGGAGGCCTCGACCCCTACCCGACCCCCGTGACACGCACCCCGCTTGGGCCCTTACCCACACTCA
>NZ_JROX01000066.1:0-11654 GCF_000800955.1 Kocuria sp. ZOR0020 | reverse complement strand
CCGCCGCGGCCATCCTGTGACCGGTAGGTGCCCGCGGAGTGCCAGGCCATACGGATCATGAACGGTCCGTAGTTGCCAAAGTCAGCGGGCCACCAGTCCTTGGAAGTGGTCAGCACCTCCGCAATGCTCTGCTTGACCTCAGCCAGATCCAGCGCCTCAAAGGCGGCGGGGTAGTCAAAGTCGGGATCGTGCGGGTTGATCACCGGCTGTTCCTTGGCCAGGATCTTCAGGTTCAACCGGTTGGGCCACCACTGCTGGTTGGCGTCGCCGGAGGTCGGGTGCGGCAGGGAGGCGCCGTGCGCAACCGGGCACTTGCCTTCGGAGGACTCCTGAACCGGCTGCTCCGGCAGACCGGTGGCCTCGGTCTCAGTCATCTCACCGACGGTGGTGGAGTCATCGCCATGAGGCAGGTTCTCAGTGCTCACTTCTGTTCCTTTCAATCGGGACAAACCTTGGGGTCTGGAAAGTTGGGTTCTCAGGTGACCTTGGACGGCGACGACGACGACGCTGCCGCCTCCCGGTCAGGCTGCTTGCGGCAGTCCGGGCACAAGCCCCAGTAGTAGATCTCTGCCTCGTCCACTAAGTACCCGTGGTTCTCGTCCAGGTGCAGGCAGGGGGCCTGACCGGTGGAGCACGGGACGTCCACCAGCTGCGCGCATCCGCGGCACACCAGGTGATGGTGGTTGTCATTGCGTCGGATCTCGTACAGGGCGGAAGATCCGGCCGGCTGCAATGAGCGGACCAGGCCGGCTTCCGTGAGCGCATGCAGGCAGTCGTAGACAGCCTGGTGAGACACGGACGGATTCTCCTGCCGTACCGCTTCCAGAATCGCTGCGGCATCCGCGTGCTGGTTGCGGTGCAGGGCTACGAGCACTGCCACGCGGGGTCGAGTGACCCGCAGACCGGCATCACGCAACATGGCGCGTTCCGGCAGCTCATCGGTTGTGATGGTGCTCATGAACACCATGGTGCCTGGTTAATTGGAATCCTTCAAGAAAGGCGTGCCTTGCCTCATGAGATGTAGGTTTTCAAGACCGCGTCGTGGGCTTGCGAGCATGTCCATGACGCTGCGCACGTCATCTTGTGGACATGTCGATTCTGCCGCCGGTCCGCCTGGGTTTTGGGATAATTCCCGCGTGACCGATGCACCCCATCACGTTCCTCACCCGCCGTCGCGCAGCCCGCTGCTGGCCGGTGACCGGGCTGCCGAGCCCCGCACCTTGGTGGACGTTTTCCTGGAAACCGTCCAGAACCACGGAGACTCCCCGGCGCTGGATGCGGCCGGATCGGTGTTGACCTACACCGAGTTCCACCAGGCAGCTGGTGAGATTGCCGCCGAGCTGGCGCACCTGGGGGTGGGCGCCGGGGACAAAGTGGGCGTGCGGGTGCCGTCCGGAACGGCCGATCTGTACGTGGCCATCATGGGCATCCTGCTTGCAGGTGCCGCCTATGTTCCCGTGGATGCCGATGACCCGGATGAACGTGCCCGCACGGTGTTTTCAGAAGCCCAGGTGGCCGCCGTGATCACGGCAGACCGTGTGGTCACCAGCCGCCTGCCGCAGATGCGTACGGCACTCACCCCGGCGGCGCCGTCGTTGACCGATGACTGCTGGGTGATTTTCACCTCCGGGTCCACGGGCAAGCCCAAGGGGGTGGCCGTCAGTCACCGCAGCGCAGCAGCTTTTGTGGACGCCGAATCCCGGCTGTTCCTGCAACGCAAGCCCATGGCGCCGGGGGACCGTGTGATGGCCGGGCTCTCCGTGGCTTTTGACGCCAGTTGTGAGGAAATGTGGCTGGCCTGGGCCCACGGTGCCTGCCTGGTGCCCGCCCCACGTTCCCTGGTGCGTTCCGGTATGGACCTGGGGCCGTGGTTGGTGGCCAACAACGTCACGGTGGTCTCCACTGTGCCCACCCTGGTCTCCCTGTGGCCGCCCGAAGCCCTGGCTGCCGTCCGTCTGTTGATCCTGGGCGGGGAGGCCTGCCCACCGGAGATCGGCGCTCGCTTGGCCAATGCCGATCGGGAGGTGTGGAACACCTACGGGCCCACGGAGGCCACCGTGGTGGCCTGCGCCGCACAGTTGACCGGTGAGCCCCCGGTGCGCATCGGCCTGCCGCTGGATGGTTGGGACCTGGCCGTGGTGGACGCTTCCGGGCACCCGGTCCCGGAAGGCGAAACCGGGGAACTGATCATTGGCGGCGTGGGACTGGCCCGCTACCTGGACCCGGCCAAGGACGCCGAGAAATACGCGCCCATGCCAACCCTGGGGTGGGAGCGCGCCTACCGATCCGGGGATGTGGTGGTCAACGACCCCGCCGGGCTGCTGTTCAAAGGCCGCGCCGATGACCAGGTCAAAGTGGGCGGGCGCCGCATTGAACTCGGGGAGATCGATGCCTCCCTGCTGGCACTGCCCGGCGTGGTGGGAGCAGCCGCTGCGGTCCGGAAAACGGGCAGCGGCAACTCGCTGATTGTGGGGTACCTGACCGTGGACTCCACGTTTGACCGCACCGCCAGCTTGGACCGGTTGCGCGCTGACATGCCCGCCGCCTTGGTGCCGCGCCTGGCGGTGGTGGAGGATCTCCCCACGCGCACCAGCGGCAAGATCGACCGCGACGCCCTGCCCTGGCCCCTGCCAGACGACGGTACTACCTCCTCCGCAGGTCTGGGCCAGACCGGCGCATGGTTGGCGGAGATCTGGAACGACGTCCTGGGATCGCGACCCAGCGCAGCGGAGGAAGACTTCTTTGCCCTGGGTGGAGGCTCCCTGACGGCAGCGCAGATCGTGGCGCGGGTGCGTGAACGCCACGTCAATGCCACCGTGGCCGATGTCTACGAACACCCCACCATCGGTGACTTTGCCGCCTGGCTGGACACCCTGGAAACGCCCGTGGGTCGGCTCAATGAGCAGGTCCAGCCCGTCTCCCGCCTGACACAGGCCGCCCAGATGGTGGCCCTGGTGGGTTTGCGTACCATCAGCGGATTGCGCCTGCTCCTGTGGTTGGCACTGGGTGTCCGCGTGGCGGATCTGCTGGGGTGGTCCCTTCCCGCTCAAAGCGTTGGCCTGGCGCCGTGGTGGGTGTTGGGCCTGGCCTGGGTGTTGCTGGTGTTGGCACCGGGACGGTTGGCGGTCACCGCCGTCGTGGTCCGGGCAATCCTGGCCGGGGTACGCCCCGGTACCTACCGGCGCGGTGGCCGAACGCATCTGCGGTTGTGGCTGGCCGAGCGGTTTGCGGAGGAAATGGGCGTGGGGCACGTGGGTGAGGCCGGCATGATGCGCTGGTACGCCCGCTGGCTGGGGTGTCAGGTGGGCCGGGACGTGGACCTCCACGCCATGCCACCGGTGACCGGGTTCCTGACCCTGGGCAACGGAAGCTCGATCGAACCGGAAGTGGACCTGCAGGGACACTGGATCGACGGCGCCACCGTGCACGTGGGGCACATCCGTGTGGGCAAACGCGCCCGCGTGGGTGCCCGCTCCACCCTTGCGCCAGGTGCGCGGATCGGTGCGGATGCGGAAATCGCCCCGGGCTCCACGGTGTTCGGCCCCGTGGGGGAGCAACAGCGGTGGTCCGGCTGCCCGGCAGCACCCGTGGGGGACGCGCGTGGTCCGTGGGGTCCGCGGCCCAAGAACCGACCCGTGTTCAGCGTGCTGTACGGACTGGCCGGAACGCTGATCTCCGCGCTGCCTGCCGTGGCAACGCTGGTGGGCCTGGCTGTGCTGTGGCTGCCGCTGCGTGCCACCACCTCCTTGGGAGATGCCCTGCTGACCGCAGCACTGTGGCTGCCGCTGGCTGCGTTGGCCGGTTACGCCACCTTGGCCCTGATGATCCTGGTCCTGATTCGGCTCTGTGCCCTGGGGCTGGAGGGCGGTCCACATCCGGTCCAAGGCCTGCGTGCACTGCAGACCTGGACCACGCTGCGCCTGATGGATGAAGCCCGCACCTGGCTGTTCCCCCTCTACGCCGGGATGGCCACCACGTGGTGGCTGCGGGCACTGGGAGCTCGGGTGGGCCGCGATGCCGAGGCCTCTACCGTGTTGATGATCCCCAGCTTGACCCGTGTGGGTGCCCGGGCCTTTCTGGCCGATGACACCTTGATCGGCGGTTATGAACTGGGTGGGGGATGGCTGCGGGTGGAACGCGTGAAGATTGGCCGCGGCGCCTTTGTGGGCAACTCCGGGATGACCGCCCCAGGGCGCAAAGTCCCCAAGGAATCCCTGGTGGCCGTGCTCTCCGCGGCACCGCGTCGCAAGAGCGCCAAGGCAGGGTTGTCCTGGGTGGGCTCCCCGCCGGAGAAACTGCGCCGCACCCACAGCGACGTCGACTCATCCCGCACCTATGAACCCTCCACCGGCCTGCGGATTCTGCGCGGAGTGATTGAGACCTGCCGGATCCTCTCCCTGCTGGTCCACATGGCCCTGTACCTGGTGGTTTTCGGGGCGCTCGCCGTGGTGGCCTCCACGTGGGGGCTGTGGGCGGCGGCGGTGGTCTCCGGTGTCGTGCTCCTGGGGGTTGGCGTACTGGCTGTGACTGCTGCGTTGCTTGCCAAGTGGCTGTTGGTGGGTCGGTGGAAACCGTCAGAACATCCGCTGTGGTCCGGATTCGTGTGGCGGGGGGAATTGGCGGACACCTTTGTGGAAGCAGTGGCCGTCCCGTGGCTGCTGCGTTTTGTGCCCGGCACCCCCGTGCTGAATCTGTACTTTGCCTCCATGGGCGCTCGAGTGGGGCGCGGGGTGTGGAGTGAGACCTACTGGCTGCCCGAACACGATCTGATCGAGTTGGGGGATGCCGTGACCGTCAACCGTGGATCTGTGGTGCAAACTCACCTGTTCCATGACCGTGTGCTGGCCATGGACACCGTCTGTCTTGGTCCTGGCGCCACGCTGGGGCCCAACTCCGTGATCCTCCCGGCCGCCACCTTGGGGCGCTACGCCACCGTGGGACCCGGTTCCCTGGTCATGCGCGGGGAATCGGCACCGGACAAGACCCGGTGGATCGGCAACCCCATAGGGCCGTGGGTGGAGGAGGCGGACTAGACTTCCGGACTGTCAGCCCACGTACCACCAGCCCTGATCGGAGCCGAATGACCAACCCAGACCCGTACCTGAGAGGGCACGGAGACACCCGCTACCGGGTGTCCCACTACGACCTCAAGCTCAGGTACAAGGTGTCATCCAACCGGTTGGAGGAACAGGCTCAGCTCTACGTGGAGATCGTGGAGGCCACGTCCCGGATCGATGTTGACCTCTACGGTCTGCGCCTGGGCAAAGTGCTGCTGGACGGCCGCCCGGCCAAGTTCCGGCACCGCGGCCAGCGCGTGACCGTTGAGGTGGGCGATCGCGTCCCTGGAAACCGGTTCCTCCTGGAGTTCAAGCTCACCGGCACCCCACGCCCGGTGCCCGGTGTGCACGGGGCTGCCGGTTGGGAGGAACTCACGGACGGATCCATGGTGGGTTCCCAGCCGCAGGGCGCCCCCGGTTGGTTCCCCTGCAACAACGACGCCGCAGACAAAGCCACCTACCGCATTGAAGTCACCACCGATCCCGAATACCACGTGGTGGCCAACGGAACCCTGACGGATTCCACCCGCAGTGGGGCCACCCGCACCTGGACGTATGTGATGGACCGGCCCATGGCGCCGTATCTGGCCACGGTTCAGATCGGGCCGTACGTAGTACAGAAACGTCCGGCCTCCGTGCCCGTGGAGGTGGTGCACCCCCGCACGGTGCATGTGGGGCATGGGTCGGCCTTTGAACGTCAGGCGGAGATGGTGGAGTACTTCTCCCAGGTGTTCGGCCCCTACCCGTTTGCGGAATACCGCGCCGTGGTGGTGGATGATGACCTAGAGATTCCACTGGAGGCTCAGGGTTTGAGCACGTTCGGGCTCAATCTGGTGGCACCGGAGTGGAACAACGAGCGCCTGGTGGCCCATGAACTGGCACACCAGTGGTTCGGCAACAGCGTGACGGGCCGCCAGCTCAGTGACATCTGGCTGCATGAGGGCTTTGCCTGCTACGCCGAATGGCTGTGGTCCGAGCACCGCGGGGGATCCGTGTCCGCACAGGATCGAGCTGCAGAGCACCACGCCGCCTCGTCCTCCACACCCGTGTTCCGCACCCTGGCAGATCCTGGGGTGCGCAACATGTTTGACGACTGGGTCTACAAACGCGGTGCCCTGACCTTGCACGCCCTGCGCGCGGAGCTGGGGGATGCCGTGTTCTTTGACCTCCTGCGCAGCTGGACCCGGGAGCACGCCGGGGGCACGGTGACCACGGATGACTTTGAGGCGCATTGCCTGCGCTGGGCCGGTGCCGCAGGCGCTCAGGTGGATGACCTGCTCCAAGCATGGCTGCACCGCTCCGAATTGCCGCCTCTGCCGGTGCTCAGCTCCTGATCACCCGGATGTTCTCCCGGGATGCGCCGGGCTGCAGCACGGCGACGGCGCAGGTCCACTCCGGACCAAGATCCACGTCCAGAATGGTGGCTGCCGGCCCCTCCAGCACGGTGCCATCCGGTGCCAGTCGGATGCTGCGTGGATGAGTGATCAGTCCCGTTCCATGGGCTTTGAGCAGGGCTTCTTTGCGGACCCACAGCAGGGTACGGGCGTCGTCGTCGGGGCAGTGTTCACGGGGGTGAACGGCCACGGTCTCAAAGTGGGGGAAGGCGGCGGCACCTGCGGTCTCCAGGTCAATGCCAAGGGTACTGTCCCGGCACACGGCCACCACGCCGAGCGCACCCGTTCGAGGGCGTGACAGGGACACCCCGAATGCGCCAGCCGAGCTCAGCAGAACGGGTCGGCCGTGCTCAGAACTGCCGCACGCGGTACAGGAGTGGGTGAGCCGAACGGACGGATCCCCAGTGATCTGGGCTGCCAGCTCACCAAGTGTCCGGTGCAGGTCATTGGCTGGCGCCATCCTGATGTGAACGTCCGTGATGTGCTCCTGAATGCCCGATCTCCTGACCAAGCGGTCATATATGATGCTAAGGTCTCGACAGTGACTCAAGTCACATCACCTGTTCCGGCGCGCACCTGTGGTGACCTCAGCGGCAGGCACGTGACGGGGGATACTTGATGCCACTCACGGGAGATCTTTTCACCCTCAAGGATCGCGCCGGCACCACCATTGCACCACCGATCCGCAACCCGCACCACCAGGAGGATCCATGTCCGGACGGAACAATTTCTTCAAGGTCGCCGCACTGACCGGCGTCGCAGCTCTGGCGCTCACCGCATGTGGTGACGGCGGAGGAAATGGCGATGGCGGTGGGGACGGGGAGATCTACCAGATCGGCATCACCCAGATTGTCTCCCACCCGTCCCTGGACGCCGCCCGCGAGGGCTTCAAGTCCGCCTTCGAGGAAGAGGGCATTGAGGTTGAATGGGATGAACAGAACGCTCAGGGTGAGCAGGCCACTGCCTCCAACATTGCAGGCACCTTTGCCAACGACAACAAGGACCTGGTTCTGGCCATTGCCACCCCCACTGCCCAGGCTGCGGCTCAGGCCATCCAGGACAAGCCGATCATCTTCACCGCTGTGACGGACCCGGAGGAAGCCGGACTGGTGGACTCCTGGGATGAGCCCGGTGGCAACGTGACCGGTACTTCAGACATGAACCCGGTCAAGGAGCAGCTGGAACTGCTCAAGGAACTGGATCCGGACGTAAAGACCGTGGGAATTGTCTACTCCTCCGGGGAAGCCAACTCCCAGGTGCAGGTTGACCTGGCCAAGGAGGCCGCATCCGAGCTGGACCTGGAGATCCAGGAAGCCACCGTGACCAACTCCTCCGAGGTCCAGCAGGGCCTGCAGTCCTTGGACGTGGATGCCGTGTACGTCCCCACGGACAACGTGGTGGTCTCCGCCCTGGAAACCGTCATCCAGTACGGGGAGGAGAACCAGCTGCCCATCTTGGCCGCTGAAGGTGACTCCGTGACCCGTGGTGCCGTTGCCACCTACGGCATCGACTACGAGGCTCTGGGCAAGCAGGCCGGTGAAATGGCCATCCGCGTGCTGCGCGACGGCGAGGACCCGGCCACCATGGCCGTGGAGCAGCAGTCCGAGCTGCAGCTCTTCATCAACCCAGAGGCTGCTGAGGCCCAGGGCGTGGACATCCCCCTGGAAGTCCGCGACCGCGCTGACGTGGTGGTCGGCGAGGACGTCGAGGCCCAGGACCCCGCCGAGGCCGGCGACCAGTGATCTGACGGACCGTTTGCCGTGACCCGACCCGCCCGTCTCCCTTTTTGTAACCACCACCTCCGGTGCGTGGCAGCGGAAGGGGAGCGGGCGGCGTCGTGGTCACGGTCAACGCGTACCCTCCCCATTTACTGCTGACGAGGACCCATGACTACTGCAGTCGAACTAGGGCTGATATACGCCATTGTGGCGCTGGGCGTTTACCTGACGTTCCGCGTGCTGAACTTCCCGGATCTGACGGTGGACGGATCGTTCACCGCAGGTGCCGGTACCGCCGGTGTGCTGATTGTCCAGGGGGTGAACCCGTTCCTGGCAACCGCTGCGGCATTCGTGGCCGGTGCCGTGGCCGGGCTGATCACCGGGCTGCTGCACACCAAGGGCAACATCAACGGGCTGCTGGCCGGCATCCTGACCATGATCGGTCTGTACTCCATCAACCTGCGCATCATGGGCGCCGCCAACGTGCCACTGCTGCGTGAGGACACCCTGTTCACGCTGCTCTACAGCAACGTCAGCCGCGGCATCGGCTCCATTGTGGTGCTGGCAGTGGTGGCTCTGCTGTTCAAGATCGTGATCGACTGGTACCTGCACACCGATGCCGGGCTGGCCCTGCAAGCCACCGGGGACAACGAGCTCATGATCCGCTCCTTTGCCGTGTCCACGGACCGGCAGAAGATCTACGGCCTGATGATCTCCAACGGTCTGGTAGCTGTGGCAGGCGCCCTGGTGGCGCAGTACCAGGGCTTTGTGGACATCCAGATGGGCATTGGTCTGATCCTGGTGGGCCTGGCCTCCGTGATTGTGGGGCAAGCGATCTTTGGCAACCGTGTGGTCATCCAGGCCACTTTGGCTGTGGTCCTGGGTGCCGTGCTCTACCGCTTGGCCATCCAGTTCGCGTTGAATGCCGGGCTGAACCCCAATGACATGAAACTGCTCTCCGCCCTGCTGGTGATCGTGGCCTTGCTGCTGCCGCAGTGGTCCGGGTTCCGCAAGATCGCCGGTTGGCGGCGCGGGTTGGGCTCCGGTGGTGCTGCCGGACTGACCGACGACGGAGCCGCAGCCACCTCGTCCGCCACCATGCCCGAGCGCGATCCCAACCAGCCGTCCACCGCGGCAAACCAGGTGGTGGGGGACCGCGCAGGCGTGGGGTCGCCGGGCGCGGGGTCCACGGGCTCAGGGGCATCGGGTGGCACGTCCTCGACCGGAAGCAAGGCGGTTTGACCATGCTGAACATCACCAATGTGTCCAAGACGTTCTTCCCGGGCACGGTCAATGAACGTAAGGCCCTGGTCAACGTGTCCCTGGAACTGCGCCCCGGGGACTTTGTGACCGTCATCGGCTCCAACGGTGCAGGCAAGTCCACCATCCTCAACACCATTGCCGGGCGGATCCAGCAGGACAGTGGGCGAGTGGAGATCGATGGCAAGGAGATCACCAAGCAGAAGGAGTTCCAACGCGCCGCCCGGATCGGGCGGGTGTTCCAGGACCCCATGGCCGGAACGGCCCCCAACCTGACGGTGGAGGAGAACCTCTCCCTGGCCGATCGCCGTGGAGCGTTCCGTGGGCTGGCGCGGGCTGTGTCCGGGTCCAAGCGAGATCGTTTTGCGGAGGAACTCAAGGTCCTGGAACTGGGCCTGGAGAATCGGATGAAGACCAAGGTGGGGTTGCTCTCCGGCGGTCAGCGCCAGGCCTTGAGCTTGCTGATGGCCACGTTCTCCAACCCCAAGGTGTTGCTGTTGGACGAACACACTGCAGCCCTTGACCCGCAGCGTGCCGAGCTGGTCACGCGGCTGACCAAGCAGGTGGTGCGGGCTCAAGGGCTGACCACCCTGATGGTCACCCACAACATGAACCAGGCCCTGGAAGTGGGCAACCGGCTGATCATGATGCACGAAGGCCGGATCATCCTGGACGCCACCCCCGGGGAGAAGAAGCAGATGACCCCGGAGGACCTCCTCCACCGGTTCTCCCAGCTCAAGGGCGCAGCTCTGGACGACAAAACCATGCTCCAGTAGGCGGCTCGCATCCCAGGCGGTTCCTCCCAGCCCGGGGTGCTAACCCGCGACCCTGCCGTTCAGGCTCCTGGCTGTGGTCTCACCTGCCGTTCGCTTAGCACACCGCTGCTGGTGCCCAGGTCGGGTTTCGCCACCTCTGGGTACGCAAATGACCACGAAACTGCCGGTTGAGTGGTCATTTGCGTACCCAGAGGTGGTTTTCCCGTACCGAACCTCGTTACCTGGCAGTCTCCACCGCAGCCTCCTGAACGACGACGACGACGACGACGCCGGCCCGGCACCAACCCACAGGTTCAGCACAGCTTGATGCAGCCATGCCCACAGAAGCCGGGCATCTACTGCAGACATGTCACTTCACCAGCGATCCGCGCCAGCGGCGCAATACTTAACGGGTTCGGACCACCTGCCCGCACCATCCGACTCCATCCACGCCCGAGCCAACCTGGGCACCTACCGCCAGGAACTCGCTGCAGAACGTGGCCGGCGCCAGCGTGCAGTCACGTTGTGGCTGGCCGGGATGGCGTTGGTGGCCGGTGTGGTCATGGCCATGACGGTGGCCTCGATCTGCCCGGTTGCGGTCACGGCCGCGGGCATCCTGGATGCGGTCTCCGTGGTGAGTGCGGCAGCAGGAACCTTGGGGATTCTGCTGCTGGTGGTACTGGCCGCACGGATCCCCGCGTTGGATCGAGCGTTTGGTCATGACGGACTGATGGCCTGGCACAAGGTGCTGGGGCCGTGGTCACTGGGGCTGGTGGCCGTACACATTGCGGCGTCCGTGTTGGCGGTGGCCTTTGCGGCAACGGGAAATGCGGTGGGGGCTGCCGTGAGCTTTGTGCTCTCGGACGGGGATCTGATCCTGGCACTGTTGGGTTCCCTGGTGTTTGCACTGGGCGGGGTGACCTCTTGGTCCAAGGTGAGGGGTTTGTTGCCGCGCAGCCTGTGGTGGAGCATCCACTTGAGCTTGTACGCCGGGATCATCCTGGCCTTTTTCCACCAGATCACCGCCGGTGGGCCGTTCATCAGCGGGTTCGCCAAGGTCTTGTGGATCGGTCTGTATGCCCTGGTTGCAGCCTTGATTCTGGGCTTCCGGGTGATCCGCCCGGTGCTGATCACCATGCGTCACGGGCTGACGGTGGAAGCCGTTGTCAACGAATCCCCGGGTGTGGTGTCCGTGTGGATGCGGGGCCGCAACCTGGAATCGCTGGGCGTGGACCCCGGCCAGTTCATGACCTTTCGCTTCCTGGCGCCTGGCCTGATGTGGCACGCGCATCCCTTCTCCGTCTTGGCCGTGCCCCATACCGACCTCATGAGGATCACCGTGGCAGAAGCGGGGGCCGCCACTGCACGCATGCGGTTCCTGCGACCCGGCACCCGGGTGGCAGTCGAGGGCGCACACGGCGTTCTGACTCGCGTCCAGTTCGGTGCCGACCGCGCCGTCCTGGTACGTTG
>NZ_JROX01000459.1:0-303 GCF_000800955.1 Kocuria sp. ZOR0020 | reverse complement strand
ACAAAAGGCTTAGAAATAAAGATAATGCACCAGAAGACTTACATTTTTTGACAGGTGGAGAGTTTATGCTTGATGATTCGCACCACATGAACTTATTATATGAATACATTAAAGAAAATGATATAAAATTCGTGATCTTGGATAATTTAATGACAATGCTAAGAAATGGAGACATTATCTACGGTAAAGACTTTGAACCAATGCTTAGGAGAATTACACGCTTAAAGTTACTTTTCCAAGACGTTACTTTCTTGTTAGTAGCTCATGCAAACAAATCAGCTTATGCAAACTCAATGGACGATA
>NZ_JROX01000065.1:0-22958 GCF_000800955.1 Kocuria sp. ZOR0020 | reverse complement strand
ACCCTCCGGTCGGCCGCCACCAGCAGGCCGACCTGCCGGACGTCCACCACGATCGGAACCACGCTCCGGGCGCTCCGTGCGATCCGGCCGTTCGCCACGATCGGCGCCACGGGAACCACCACGCTCGGTGGGACGTCCACGGCCACCGGCGGGGCGTTCACGGCGCTCCTCCTTGGGTGCCATGACCGGCGGCTGGTCTTCGGAGACCTTCAGAGGCGGTGCCCCTTCCGGAACCTCGAACTTCTGCTCAGCCATCTTGCGCAGTTCCTCGGGGATGGCCTCACCAATGCTGTTGCCACCCACGGGCAGAGCCGAATCGGTGTCGATCATCCCGGCGGCGCGGGCTTCACGCTCGCGGTCACGACGGGAGGACTTGGTCTTCTGCGGCAGGCGCTCTTCAGCGCCGTCCGACTCCTTGGCGCGACGCGCAGCTGCACGGGCCTCGGACTTGTTCTTGAGCGGGCCCAGGACCATGACCATGTTGCGTCCGTCCTGACGCGGGCTGGACTCGACCTGACCGAACTCGCCCAAGTCTTCTGCCAGCTTCTGGAGCAGACGCACACCCATCTCCGGGCGTGACTGCTCACGGCCGCGGAACTGGATCATGGCCTTGACCTTGTCACCCTCGCCCAGGAAGCGGCGGGCGTGGCCAACCTTGGTCTCGTAATCGTGGTCATCGATCTTCAGACGGAAACGGACCTCTTTGAGGTTGGTGTTCGTCTGGTTCTTGCGGGACTCACGGGCCTTGACGGCAGCCTCGTACTTGTACTTGCCGAAGTCCATGAGCTTGGCCACAGGCGGCTTTGCGTTGGGAGCCACCTCGACCAGATCCAGGTCCGATTCGCGGGCAAGTCGCATGGCATCCTCAACTCGGACTATGCCAACCTGCTCGCCACCGGGGCCCACAAGACGGACCTCGGGGACTCGGATTCTGTCGTTGATGCGTGGATCGCTGATGCTTGACTCCTGATCTAGTGCCAGGTTCCACCCCGGCTACATGGTGCTCTTCGAGTGCTGGTGGCAACAAAAAACCTCCGCTGCCACGTGGGGCAAGCGGAGGTCACCTGACTAATCACACCGGAACTTCACGTTCCACACGGCATCCTGAAGATGCTGTGACGGTTCACATTTGAACCGTGGCGGACGGTCATCGTCTCTGACCCGGGGGCTGTTCCAGCTGATGACTTCAGATGGCGGCCCGCGCGGGTGGGAGTCACCTCCACTTGCGCACTGCCGACCATCATACACACTGAGGCGCCGGACCAGCAGGGGGCGGAACGTGATCCCGCTTTCGTCACCCCCAGGATCACAAGTCGGAATCTTCGGCCAGGAAAGGGGCAGTGAGCGATTCCATCACTTCCCACAATTCGTCCTCGCGGCCGACGTCGTACGACTCCGCTGACGAACTGGTGATGTGGTCACGGTCTATGTAGGCACCTGACGGGCCAGACACATCCCCGACCAGGGCATTCTTGAACAACTGGCCGGCCCTCTGCTGAGTGGTGGCCAATGGCGAAAGCGTGAGAACCGGCAGGACGTACCGCAGGGCAAAGCGCGCGGCAGGCCCGGCATCACGCCCCAGACCCGTGCTCGGCACAAAACCCGGGTTGAACGATTGAATCGACCACGACTCTGCGCAACGGCGTGCCCAGGCATGAACCAGGTAGATGGCCGCCAGTTTGCTGGTTGAGTAGGCCATGCGACCCGCCCTTGGACTCAATGGATTCTCGAAGGCACCCGGGCGAACAAGAACTTGAGGGTACATCCACTGCGGAGCTGGCACCATGCCCAAGTTGTGCCGAAGATCGCCAAAATGAGTGTCGCTGACGGTGACCACTGCTTTCACACCTGTGGCACCACTGGCGTGAAAGCTTCGAAGCAGCAGGTGGTTGGCCAGGACGTTCACCGCGAACGTTGCCTCGTAGCCGTCCATGGAGTCCCGGGTGGCCGTTACGTACTGGGCCCCCGCATTGAGTCCCAGAACACCCAGTGGAGGAAGTGCGCCACGGCGGATGCGGCCGGTCACCTCAACCGCTGCTTGCCGCACACTGGTCAAAGACAACAGGTCAGCGTCGATTGTGGATATTCGCTCCGTGGAGCTCTCACGGGTTTGTAACGCACCTCGAGCTCGGGGCCGCGCCAACACCACCAAGTGGGCGTCAGGGTTCTCAGCCAGGACGCGTCGTGCTGCCGTTGCCCCGATGCCGCGAGAGGCTCCCGTCATCACGATGGTCTGCTCTGCCACGGGAATCCAACCTCCTCGCGTGATGTGTGTAGTCAACCATCACTTTCGAGCGTTTCCAATGCCAGTACCTCTACATCAACAGTTGGAGTGGGTGTGATCACGGACACGAATGCGCCGCGGCATCGCTCCAGATCGATGATCAGATGGGATGCGAACCCAGCGGCGAATCCGCTGTGCCAGGCCATGTCCCGACCGTTGATCTTGTCCACGAAGAAGCCTGCGGCAACCCTGCCCTTGGAATCGACGTGCAGTGTTTTGAAGCAGTCTTGAAATGGACCGTCTTGGACCAGTAGCGCTGTCAAAATGGTGGCGAAATCCTGGGCACTCCCGCGAATGGCCACTGCAGGTGCGTATCCGCGCCCTGTCCAGGACCGTGCCCGTCCGCCGAACACCGTGTAGCTCACGGCATCATCCACGCAGTGGTGTTTCACCGCTTCTTCCACCCGAAGAGTGGGACAGGCCAGCGCGGTGGCCAGATGTTCCTGAACCAGTCCGGGGTAATTCACCCCGGCCGCCGCTGCCAAAGCATGACCGAGTGCTGCTCCGCCAACATTGGAGTACCGGCACACCCCGGCGTCCGTCACAGTGGCTTCTCTGAGGTGACGCATGAACTCTGCGACGTCCTGCGGCTGGGGACCCCGGCCGAGCACCGTAGCCATGCCTTGCTTGAATCGAATGCAACGACCGCCCACTTCTCGTGGCAAACCAGAGGTGTGCGTCAAACACGATTGCAGCGTGATCCTGCCGACTGCAGTTCCATGAACAGGTAAGTACTGTTCCAGCCTGTCATTGGCTGCGATGACACCTTGATCCAGCAACTTGGTGTAGATCATGCCGGCCAGGCCGGTGTCACCGTCCAGTCTGGTGGTCGACGACACAGGATCAGGCCTCATGAGCCCTCACGCTACTGAGACCTGGCACCAGGTGAAAGTCACCTCGCGGTCGGTCTCCGCCCGCTCCGTGCTCTGGGTTCACACGCGCACCGCATAGGCTGGGGCCATGACTTCCGAGAACACTTTCCGCTTTGGGGCAGCTGGTTCCGACGACGCCGCAGCCACCTCCGCAGGACACGACGATCCGGTGAACCAGGACACAAGCTCCACTGGCTTGGACGCTGACACCAAGGCCGCGGTCGATGAGCAGATGCGCGACATTGCAGAGGTCCCGGCGATCGAGGTCATCACCACTTCGGCCGTTCACCTGATGTCAGCTGCGGCCGTCAAATGTGGGTTGGCGGATGGCCCGGATGCTGATGAGCTGAAGGACCTGGATGAGGCCCGCAAACTGATCACCGCTCTGGCCGGGTTTGTGACCGCTGCGGCGCCTGAGATCGGGTCCCAGCACGCCGCGCCCCTGCGCGACGGCCTGCGCTCACTACAGTTGGCCTTCCGTGAAGCCTCACCGTTCCCGGACCAACCGGGGCAAGGCCCGGGTGAGAAGTTCACCGGCCCCGTCTACGCCTGAGTCGGACGGTCCCACCCTTCAGAACACGCTTTGAGCCACCTGGAACACCTGAAACATGGCTCAAAGCGTGTTCTCAATCCGACGACCTCAGATTCGGGCGGTTTCCAAGGAGATCTCCAGGGAATCAACCTGGCCAGCCACCACACTCTGCGTTGACAGTCGGTTCTGGAAGGCTGAAAGCACCTGATTGAGTTTGTGCTGATCCATTCCCGGCAGCAGCTGAAGCACCACCGTGAGTTCAGGACCAGATCCACCTCCGCGCAGGGCCGCATCAGATCCGGACTGCGCGGTATCAGATCCGTGCAGTGCCGCATGAGATCTGGCTGAATCTGCAGTGCCAGCAACGTGTGCGGAAGCCACGGCATCCACCCCGCGCCCTGGCCGGACGTTGGCGCCGGCCACACCGTCCAGGCCCAGAGCTGCGTTGAGCACCGCTTGAGACACAGGTGCAGAAGCGTAGGAGGGCACCCAGGTTTCCCCCTTGGCCACGGCCCACAATGCAGGGCGGCGCACCACAAACGGGCTGCCGGCACCCGGGTTGAGCACCAACAACTCGGTGCCGTCCTTGACCGCGGCGATCGCAATCTTGCGCACCTGAGCAGCCACGGGGCGTGCCTGCGCGTGCCACTGAGGAATCAGACGGTCGGAGGTGAACACCGGTTGCGCTTTGCGGCCATCAGCAGCCTGCAAAGTCACCAGGGACATGTCAGCTTCCTTGTCCGCCACCAGACCCTCAGCGGTGATCTCCGAATGGCTAACTTCTGCCATCACGGGCACGAACAAGCGGGTGTCAGCCAGGGCTGCCACCACGTCCGTTTCATCCACCAGCCCGTTCTGCCACTGCTCAAAGGTGCGTTCCAGGGCGGCGTCTGCAGCGCCGTCGTCGTGAGGGAACTGGTGGTGATGGCCGTGGGCCAGATCCCGGCCGGCCCACGGCCGACCACCGGTGTCGGTCTCACCTCCCGCGCTGCGCAGCTGAGCCGCAATGTGCGGGGGCAGCGGTCGAGACCCGTCAGGTGTGCGTTCAGACATCAGGAGCCCGGGCGGCCGGCGACGTCCAGCGCCTGCTCCAGGGTGAAGCGCCCGGCGTACAGGGCCTTGCCCATGATGGCGCCCTCCACCCCGGAGCCGACCAACTGGCGCAGTGCTGCAATGTCCTCAAGCGTGGCGATCCCGCCGGAGGCCACCACGGGCTTGTTGGTCCGTTCAGCAACCTGCTTGAGCAACTCCACGTTGGGGCCCTTGAGCGTGCCGTCCTTGGTGACGTCCGTGACCACGTAACGCGAACAGCCGTCCGCTTCCAGACGGTCCAGGACCTCCCAAAGGTCGCCGCCCTCCTTGGTCCACCCGCGGGCAGCGAGGGTGGTGCCACGGACATCCAGACCCACGGCGATCTTCTCCCCGTACTGGCTGATCACCTTGCGGGTCCACTCCGGGTTCTCCAGAGCTGCGGTGCCCAGGTTCACGCGGGCCGGATCCAGGGACAGGGCCCGCTCCAGGGATTCGTCATCCCGGATACCGCCGGACATCTCCACTTTCAGGTCCAGGGACTGGGCCACGCGAGTCAGCACGTCAATGTTCTCCCCGGTGCCGAAGGCGGCATCCAGGTCCACCAGGTGCAGCCACTGAGCACCAGCGTTCTGCCAGGCCAAAGCCGCTTCCAAAGGATCCCCGTAACCGGTCTCCGAGCCGGATTCCCCCTGGACCAGACGCACGGCCTGGCCGTCGCGGACATCGACGGCGGGCAGCAGCTCCAGGCGGGGCAGCCCCTCGCCCTGAGCCACCAAATCGGATACGGACGGCGTGGTGTTCTCAGTCATGGATTCCTCACGAGTTGTGATGATGTGGGTCAAAAGTCACGGGCAGGCAGATCAACTGGGCACCTCAAGCGTTGAGGCCGACCAGCCAGGACCACGCACCGTAGAGAATCAGGGCCCCGGAGGCCACGGCCATCAAGGCCACCACCCACTTGGGGAAACCTTGTTGGTGGAAGGAGATGACTCCCCCGGCCAGGAACGCCCCGAGCACCAGGAGAATGACGGACCAGGTCATGCAGCACCTGCTTGGCGGTTGGCCTGCTCCTGGGCTTCCGGCAGACCGTCGTCGTCATTGCGGGCATCCAGCCGCGCGTCCAAACGGCCCGTGATGGGCAGGGTGCTGATCCAGTTGCGCAGCAACTGCAGTCCGGCCTCCCCCGATTTCTCCGGGTGGAACTGGGTGGCGCACAGCGGACCATTCTCCACCGCGGCAATGAACGGGGAACCGTGTTCGGCCCAGGTGACCTGAGGCGGGACCATGTGTTCGCTGCCCACGGTGAAGTTCCATTCCTGGACTCCGTAGGAGTGGACAAAGTAGAAGCGCTCGTCCTGGATGCCCTGGAAAAGCTGAGTCTGCTCCGGCGGCTGAACCGTGTTCCATCCCATGTGCGGCACCACGGGCGCATTCAAACGCTCCACCACCCCGGGCCATTCCCCCAGGCCCTGGGTCTGCTCGCCGTGTTCAACACCCTGTTCGAACAGCACCTGCAAACCCACACAAATGCCCAGGACCGGGCGGCCACCCATCAGACGCCGTTCGATCAGGCCAACGGCACCCACCTCACGCAGCCCGTCCACCACGGCCTTGAAGGCGCCCACACCGGGCACCACCAGACCGTCAGCGTCCAGTACCGCCTGCTTGTCCCGGGTCAACAGCACCCGGGAACCTGCGGCCTCCAACGCGCGGACCGCCGAGCGCACATTGCCCGCACCGTAGTCCAGAACGACGACGGTCGGCACCGTCTGCGTGGACTGCGTGACCGGGGGGCCCACAGTTTCCGGGGCAGAAATGGTCTTGCCCTCCGGCGTCACACCTTCTTCAGGGCTGCGCATCACAGCGCTCCCTTGGTGGAGGGCACACCCGTGACCCGGGGATCGGACTCCACGGCGGTGCGCAAAGCGCGGGCCAGGGCCTTGAACTGGGCCTCGGCAATGTGGTGCGGGTCCCGGCCCCTGATGAGCTCCATGTGGAGGCAGATCTCCGCGTGGAAGGTCAGGGACTCGAACACGTGCTGGACCATGGAGCCGGTGAAGTGCCCACCGATCAGGTGGTACTGCTGACCTTCCGGCTCCCCCACGTGCACGCAGTACGGGCGCCCGGAAACATCCACCACGGCGCGCGCCAGCGTCTCGTCCAGGGGAACGGATGCCTCACCAAATCGGCGGATTCCGCGCTTGTCTCCCAAAGCCTGTTTGATGGCTTCACCAATCACAATGGCGGTGTCCTCCACCACGTGGTGAACGTCAATGTGGGTGTCCCCGGTGGCCTGCACGGTCAGGTCGATCAGTGAGTGCTTGGACAAGGCCGTGAGCATGTGGTCATAGAACGGAACGGTGGTGGAGATGTTGTTCTCCCCGGTGCCATCCAGGTTCAGTTCCACCACGATCTGGGACTCACTGGTGGCACGTTCAACACGGGCACGCCGACCCTGACTGTTCTGATCGGGTTGCTGATCTGTGGTGGTCATGAATACTCCGCTGGGTGCTGGTGGATCAAAAGTGACGGTGGTGGGTGTGCTGCCCGGGGGACGGCTACTGGGTCAGGTGAGTTTCCACGGCTTCCAAGAACGCCGTGGTCTCCTCCTCCGTGCCGGCAGTGACCCGCAAATGCCCGGCAATGCCGACATCACGGATCAGGATGCCGCGACTCAGCAACTCCTGCCACAACGCCGGGGCATCAAAGTCCCCACCGAAGAACACAAAGTTGGAATCCGACTCGGAGGGTTGCAATCCCAATCGTTTCAGTTCATCAACAATGCGGTCACGCTGCATCTTGATGTCCTCCACATCAGCCAAGAGGCTGCTGCGGTGGCGCAGCGCTGCCAGCGCCGTGGCCTGCGAGACAGCGGACAGGTGGTAGGGCAGGCGGACCAACCGTATGGCATCGGCAATCTCGGCCGCGGCCGCAAAGTACCCGATACGGGCACCAGCCAGGGCGAAGGCCTTGGACATGGTGCGGGTGACCACCAGGCGTGGCCTGCCGGGCAGCAGGCTCAGAGCAGTGGTGGCTGGGTTGCGGGCGAATTCGGCGTAGGCCTCATCCACGATCACGATGCTGTTGCTAGCCTCACCGGCTTGGTACACCGCATCCACGACGTCGTCCTCAAGTGCCGTTCCCGTGGGGTTGTTGGGAGAGCACAGGATCACGATGGACGGCTTGTGTTCACGCACCTGGGCTGCGGCTGATTCTGGGCTCAGCGTGAAGTCCGCTGCGCGTTGCCCGGCAATGAACTCCGTGTTGGTCCCGGCCGCCAGGATGGGGTACATGGAGTAGGTGGGAACAAAGGACAGAACGCTGCGCCCGGGCCCACCAAAAGCCTGCATGAGTTGCTGGAGAATCTCATTGGAGCCATTGGCCGCCCACAGGTTCTCCGGCCCCAGACCCTGGCCCAGATACGCCGCAAGTTCCTCCCGAAGTTCCGTGAACTCACGGTCCGGGTAGCGGTTGAGGTTCAAAGCGGCCTTGGAGACTTCCTCCACGATGGCCTGCTGCACCTCAGTGGGGACAGGATGGGTGTTCTCGTTGGTGTTCAACGTGACCGGAACTTCCAACTGCGGGGCTCCGTACGGGCTCTTGCCGCGAAGGTCCTCCCGCAGGGGCAGCGCGTTCAGGAGCTCAGTGCGTGGGTTGGTCTCAGTCACCGCACCAGTCTACGAGGCTCAGCGACTGCATGCAGGTTCGCTCCGCACCCGGACCCCACCTGCAGGGCCACAAGGCGTCAGTTGACAGGCACCATCAGCTGTTGACCGGTGGTCACGGACTGAGAGGTGAGGTCATTGAGTTCCATGATCTCAGCGATGACCACACGGGTGTCCCGGTCTGAATCGGCAGCCAGCGCCACGTCCCAGAGGCTCTCCCCAGTTGCCACTGTGACCACTTCCGTTCCGGAGCCCTGCACAGGATCCGTGCTGGCCGTGACCGTGGCCGGTGCCACCAAGATCAACAGGGCCATGGCAACGGCTGCAGTGGCCAGCATCACCGGCAAACCCACAAAGAGCAGACGCCCCCGGCGAGTGAGATGCACACGCTGCTTGGCAGCCGCCGCACCCAGCTTCCGAGTGTGCGAGGCTTGGGTGACCTCACGCGGCCCGCGCTGCAGCACCGGCACTGCTGCAACAACTTCTGAGGTGAAAGCACGGCAGCCCGAACGAACGCCGCGCAGCAGCGGGGCCTTGGGGGCCACGTGCGAGGTCAAGCGAGGTACAAAGCTGATGGCTGACATGGGAAGCACTCCTTCTTGCTGAGGTGTTCTACAAACCGTTTGGTCCTGCATGACACCCCGAGGGGCTCGAACAGGTGTTCGATTCCGTTTCGAACAGTTCTAGCACGTGTGTACGAATGATGTCGACACGCATTCGAACATTTGTTTGGTTGCGCCCATCACCTCCCTTATGCTGAGAGGACGTTGACGGGCTGGTTCACCAGCCGATCAACCGCGGGATGACCCCCGTGACTCGACCGGCTTGTTCACCTGGAACCAGTCAACCGAGGGGGTCAGACAACACAAGGATTTGGCCTCGGGCAGCACTAAGGACGGACATGGCACACAAGGACTCAGCCCCCGCAACGGCTGACAGCATTCAGTCGCTTGATGCCCGAAAGCCCCTGTCAGCGCGCCAACAGAAGATCCTGGACGTGATTCGCGCCTCCATTGCCGAGCACGGGTACCCGCCGTCCATGCGGGAGATCGGAGACCTGGCCGGACTGGCGTCCCTGTCCAGCGTGACCCATCAGCTCAATCAGTTGGAGAAGCTCGGTCACATCCGCCGTGATCCCAAACGCCCCCGTGCCATGGAGGTGCTGGATCCCACCGTGGAAACCGGGCAGACCGCTGCAGAGACCGGGCAGACCGCTGCGGAAGTGAACCTCCCGCCGAATGTCACGCCCCTCACGCCGCGTACCCACTCAGCGCAGAGCGAGTACGCGGATGCCGGGGAGATCGCCCTGGTTCCCCTGGTCGGACACATTGCCGCAGGTGTGCCCATCATGGCAGATCAGCAGGTGGAGGACACTGTGGCACTGCCGCGTCAGCTCACCGGCCAGGGCGAGCTGTTCATGCTCATGGTCCGCGGTGACTCCATGATCGATGCCGCCATCTGCGACGGCGACTGGGTGGTGGTCCGCCAACAGAACACCGCGAACAACGGTGACATCGTGGCCGCCCTGCTGGATGACGAGGCCACGGTCAAGACCTTCCGCCAACGTGACGGTCACACCTGGCTGCTGCCCCAGAACACGCAGTACGAACCCATCCTGGGTGATCACGCCACGGTCATGGGCAAGGTGGTCTCCGTACTGCGTAGCCTCTGAAATACTGGTGCCTACACCAACGTGAGGTCCGCACCCTCAACGGGTGCGGACCTCACGTCTTGTGGTCAGCGGTCCAGAGTTGGCTCAGGGACGGATCAGGGCCTTGATGGCGCGGCGTTCGTCCATGGCTTTGTAACCTTCGGCGATCTCTCCCAGCGGTAGTTCCAGGTCGAAGACCCTGCCGGGATCGATCTTCCGGTCCCAGATCAGCTGGATGAGTTCGGGCAGGAATCGCCGCACGGGTGCGGGACCACCCAGCAAGCTGACTTCCGCAGCAAACAAGGTCTCACCGGGCAGGGAGACGTCATGGGAGACGCCCACGAATCCCACGTGGCCGCCGGGCCGGGCCGAGTGGATGGCCTGGAGCATGGACTCCTGGGTGCCCACCGCTTCCACCACGGAGTGCGCCCCGTAGCCATCGGTCAGTTCCTTGATCTTGGCCACGCCGTCTTCACCGCGTTCCTCCACGATGTCCGTGGCGCCGAACTCCCGGGCCAGCTTCTGCCGGGACTCGTGGCGGCTCATGGCGATGATGCGTTCCGCCCCCAGTTCCTTTGCGGCCAGCACGGCCAGCAGTCCCACGGCGCCGTCGCCCACCACGGCCACGGTCTTGCCCGGACCGGCCTGCGCTGCCACGGCACCGAACCAGCCCGTTCCCAGCACATCGGAGGCCGCCAGCAAGGACGGGATCAGCTTCGGGTCGGGCTGCCCCGGCGTGGCCACCAGGGTGCCGTCGGCCAGCGGAACCCGGAGCAGTTCGGACTGGGCACCACCGGGGGTGGCGAATTCACCCTGGATGCACCGGGACTGGAATCCGGATTCGCAGATTTCGCATGTGTTGTCCGAGGCCATGAAGGAGCCCACCACAAAGTCCCCCACGGAGACGTTGCGGACGTCGTCGCCAATTTGTTCCACCACTCCCACGTATTCATGGCCCATGGGGCGGGGATCTTGGATTTCGTCAATTCCGCGCCACGGCCACATGTCCGAGCCGCACACACACGCAGCAGTCACCCGGATGATGGCATCGGTGGGCTTCTGGATGGTGGGGTCCTCACGGTCCTCCACCCGTACGTCGCCAGGTCCGTGAATGATGGTTCCGCGCATGGTTGCTCTCCTGTCTCAGGTGTTCGGATCGAGTCGCTTCAAGGCTCCCAGGACCACGGTGCGATCCGCCGTGGTCCACAACGGCGGCAGGCTTGCCCGTAGGAATCCCCCGTACCGGGCTGTGGCAATCCGTGAGTCCAGTATGGCCACCACACCGCGGTCAGAGGCGGAACGGATGAGTCGCCCCGCTCCTTGGGCCAGGCGAACGGCCGCGTGCGTGGCAGAAACGGCCATGAAGCCGTTGCCACCGGCCTCAGCGGTGGCCCGGGTCCGTGCCGTGGACAACGGATCATCGGGGCGCGGGAACGGAATGCGGTCAATCAGCACCAGACGGCAGGAGTCCCCGGGGACGTCCACCCCCTGCCACAGGCTCATGGTCCCGAACAGGCAGGTTTCCGGGTCCTCGGCGAACTCTTTGACCAGGGAGTTCAGTGAGGTCTCCCCTTGGCACAGGATGGGGATCTCTGCGCGCGAGCGCACATGTTCTGCTGCTTCTTCCGCTGCTCGCCGGGAGGAGAACAGCCCCAGAGCAGCACCCCCGGAGGCTTCGATCAACTCCAGGATTTCATCCAGCATGCCAGGGGAAAGTTGGCGCCCGGGCTTTTCCAGGTGCTTGGCCAGGTACAGGATGCCCTGCCGGCCGTAGTCGAACGGGCTTCCCACGTCCACGCCGTCCCACCGCGGGGCACCAGCACCCTGCAGTCCCAGATCACCGGCCACGGAGTCAAAGGACTCCCCCACGGAGAGCGTGGCCGAAGTCATCACCACGGTTCGCTCCGCAAACAGTCCGTCACGCAACTGACCAGCCACGGACAGCGGGGCTATGTGCAGGGTGGCCGGGTCATCGTCCTGGGCGGGCACGTAGCCGCGTCCGGCTTCCCATCCGCCCACACGGGAGAGCCAGAGAACCTCGCGTTGTTCATCGGCCTCCAGCATGCGTTGACACAGTTCCAGGACCTCGGTCACCCGGGAACGCGCCATCTGCCGGCCGCCGTCGGTGTCGGCCTCCTGCCCGGTTCCTCTTTCCGGCTTGGAATCGGTCAACGCTTGCCGGGCGGCGTCACGGATGCGCGCCACCGCTGCTGTCATGGCCTCGGTGAGCCCGCGGGCCAGGAGTTCCGCGGGGACACCGGAGAGGGACCGTTCCAGATCATCGGCACCGGAGCTGAGATCATCGGTCTTGGCCGAGGTGTGCTTGCGGATGGAGGTGGCCGCCGCTCGCACCGTGGCCGCGGACAGCGCCCCGGTCACAGCGCCGGTCACGCGGTCGCGCAGTTCGTGGGCCTCGTCAATGATCACAACGTCGTGTTCGGGCAACACTTGAAGATCTTCAAAGGCGTTGATGGCCAACAGCGCGTGGTTGGTGATCACCACATCCGACTCTGCAGCGCGGGCCTTGGCCAGTTCCGCAAAACACTCCTCCACGAACGGGCAGGAGCGTCCCAGGCACTCGCGTGCCGTGACGGAGATCTGCCGCCAGGCCAGGTCGGTCACCCCGGGCAGGACCTCGTCCCGATCGCCGGCGTCCGTCTTGGCCGCCCAGTCGCGTAGTCGCTGAACTTCTTGCCCCAAGGACGAGACCGGCCCCGACGACGGATGGGAACCTTCCCCGGGGGCGGCGAACAGTGCGCCGTCGTCGTCTTCCGGATAACCGCCCTCCAACTTGTGCAGGCAGGCGTAGTTGCTGCGCCCCTTGAGCAGGGCGACCTCCATGCCCTCCGGCAGCTCGCCCTCCAGAGCGCCCAGGAGCCGCGGGACGTCACGGCCCACCACCTGGGACTGCAGCGCCAAGGTGGCGGTGGCGATCACCACTGGTTTGGAGGCAGCGCCGCGGTTTGCGGCGGCATGGTGAAGTGCTGGCGTCAGGTACGCCAGCGACTTTCCCGTACCCGTGCCCGCCTGGACCAACAGGTGCCGTTTGAGCTCAAGTGCTTCAGCCACTTTGGCGGCCATGAACCGCTGACCGTCACGGCGCTGCCCTCCCAGGGTCTCAACCGCGGTGTCCAGCAACGCAAGCGCATCGGCTGCGCCCGGCAAGGTTTCCGGACGGTCAGTGACCGCCCGGCCCTTGCCGTCGCGAATGCTGGCCGACGGGGAGGCAGGAGCGCTCATGCGGAGTGTGGGGTGGAACCGACCGATTCTGCCTGACCATCGGCCACGGTGAAATCCGGCGGGTTCTCCGGCACATAGTGCGCCAGTTCCCCGGCCAGGTCCTCACGGACCTTCACCAGAAGGTGCGTGCCCTCGGCAAGGTATTCGGTGCGCAGGATCTCCGCATCCCAGCTGTGCAGGCGAGAGACGACGTCGCCGTGGCTGTAAGGCACCACCATGTCCAGAACGTGATCCGGACGCGGGATGGAGGAGGCGATCAAGTCCTTGAGCTCATCAATCCCGGCACCGGTGTGCGCGGAGACCACAGCCACGTTCTTGTACGTGTTGCGCAGTCGGTCGATCACAAATGGGTCAGCGGCATCAGCCTTGTTGACCACAATGATCTCCGGCAGCGTGGTGGCCTGGATGTCAGCAAGGACCTCACGCACCGCACGGATCTGTCCCTCCGGATCCGGGTGTGCTCCATCCACCACGTGCAGGATCAGATCCGCATCCGCGACCTCTTCCAGGGTGGAGCGGAATGCCTCCACCAGCTGGGTGGGCAAGGATCGGACGAACCCGACGGTGTCGGAGAGGGTGTATCCGATTCCATCCGGTGTGGTGGCCTTGCGGACCGTGGGGTCCAGGGTGGCGAACAGCGCGTTCTCCACCAGCACCCCGGCGTCCGTGAGCCGGTTCAACAATGAGGACTTGCCGGCGTTGGTGTAGCCGGCAATAGCCACTGACGGAACGGAATTGCGACGACGATTGAGCCGCTTGGCCTCACGGGCCGGCTTCATCCCGGCGATCTCCCGCTTCAGCTTTGCCATGCGGGCACGGATGCGGCGGCGGTCCAACTCGATCTTGGTTTCACCCGGACCACGCGAGCCGATGCCTTCACCGGCTGCGGCCCGGCCACCGGCCTGACGGGAGAGGTTGCCACCCCAACCACGCAGACGCGGCAGCATGTACTCCAGTTGGGCCAGTTCAACCTGCGCCTTGCCCTCCTTGGACTTGGCGTGCTGGGCAAAGATGTCCAGGATCAGACCTGTGCGGTCGATGACCTTGACCTTGACCACGTCTTCCAGGGCACGGCGCTGGGAGGGGGCAAGTTCCTCATCCACGATCACGGTGTCCGCACCGGTGGCTGACACGATCTCCTTGAGTTCCAGCGCCTTGCCGGAGCCCAGGTAGGTGGCCGGATCCGGGGTGACACGGCGCTGAATCACGCCGTCCAACACCTCGGAGCCTGCGGTTTCGGCCAAAGCGGCCAGTTCGCGCAGGGAGTTCTCTGCATCCTCGGCGCGGCCAGAGGTCCACAGCCCCGCCAGAACCACCTTCTCCAGGCGTAGTTCTCGGTACTCGACCTCCGTGATGTCCTCGAGTTCCGTGGACAGATTGGCCACACGGCGCAAGGACTGCCGCTCGGCAAGGCCGAACTGGTCTCCGTCAGCTGTGGTGTGAACCGTGCGTTGGGACAGTTCGCGGGCGCGGCCACCCAGAACGTGGGGCTGCCAGTCTCCGGCATCTTGACCGTCGGCGGCGTCCACGATCGTCCCGGAGCCACGGCCTGCGCGGACGCGGGAGAGCACACGCTCCACCACGTCCTCAAGTTCTGACTGGGACGGCTGGTGGCCGCCCTGTGCCGGTGCCGTGGTGTGTTCGGGCGAGTTTTGGGAGTTGGTCATGAATCCTTTTCGTGTTGCAGCCGGCGCTGATCAGGTACCTGCTTGTGGTGTAGCGGCAGGGTGTAGGCCGGCGGGTCTTCCACGGGTACAACGGTGTAACGGTGTGTGTTGTTCCCCGCCGTCTAGGCTATCGGTCATGACGGTGCACTACTTCCTCACCCCGGAAACTCCTGAACAACGTACTCAGATGCAGGTTGAGCTTCGCGGGCGCACCGTCTCCGTGGTCACCTCCGCAGGGGTCTTCTCCCCCAAGGCCCTGGACAAGGGCACGGCCGTTCTGCTGGAATCCGCACCTGACCCGGCCGGAAGCGAGTTCTTGGACCTTGGCTGCGGCTGGGGTCCCATCACCCTGGCCCTTGGCCTCTCTGGCGCGAACCTCTCAACGGAGTCAACCGACGACGACGCACCGCGGGTCACCGCCGTGGACGTCAATGAACGCTCTCTGGCCTTGACCCGGGACAACGCTGCCGCCAACGGCGTTCGCGCGGAAACCTACCTGCCGGAGGACGTTCCTGCCGAGCGGCGCTTTGACGTGATCTGGTCCAATCCGCCCATCCGTGTTGGCAAGGAGGCCCTGCACCAGATCCTGTTGCAGTGGCTGCCGCGGTTGAGTCCGGACGGGGTTGCCTGGTTGGTGGTGCAGAAGAACTTGGGGGCAGACTCCCTGCAGAAATGGCTGGTGACGGCTTTGGCGGAGGCCACCGGCCAGAGCTGGGACGTGAAGCGTAGTGCCACGTCCAAAGGCTTTCGGGTGCTTGCGGTCAGCCGAAAGTCCCGGTAGCCACCACCACGGCGGGCCCGGCCAGGACCACGTGTTCAGCCCCGTGCGGGCCCTCCACGAATGTTGCTGAGACCACGCCACCGGGGACTTCCACCAACCATTCATCGGGTGCTGTCTCCCCGGCCCAGAAACGCGTGGCGGCAGCGGCAGCGCAGGCACCGGTTCCGCAGGACTGGGTCTCCCCCACGCCGCGTTCGTGAACACGCATGCGGATCCGACCGATCTCCTCGGAGCCCTCCCCTTCCTCGTCAATGGGCACCACAAATTCCACGTTGGTGCCTTCCGGCGGGGTGGGCCGCACTGTGGGTTCCGTGAACAGTTCCAGTGAATCCAGCTTTTCGCCCTCGGCGAGAGCCACCACCGTGTGCGGGTTGCCCATGGTGATGGACACCGCCGGACGCGGGACGCGCAGCCCACCACCCGTGACCACGGCATCAGATCCGCGGGAGCGAGCGGAATCGCCGTCGATGAATCCCCACGGCCCCATGTCCACGGCGTACCCGTCCGCCGTGCGAGCCACGGTCTTGACCCCCGCACGGGTGCCGATGCGGACCACCTCCCCCTGGGGCAGGTCGATCAATCCCTGTGCGGCCAGCACGTGGACGAAGACTCGGACACCGTTACCGCACATCTCAGCAATGGAGCCGTCCCCGTTGCGGTAATCCATGAACCATTCTGCTTCCGGCGCCTGGTCCAACAACGCCGCGCCCTCGTCCAGGTTGGCCGAACGGGTGATGCGGATGAAACCGTCACCACCGATTCCCTGGTGACGGTCACACGCCAACTGCACGGTCTCTTCCGAGAGCAGCAGTTCGGCCTCAGGATCCACCACCACCACAAAGTCATTGCCTGTGCCGTGTGCCTTGATGAAAGGCCACCCGGTCAGCTCACCAAAAACCTCATCGGCACGGGTGCGCTCAGCGGCGGACAGTGCCTGGGAGCCGGCGTGCGTTGCCGCGTTGGGCTCGGCGTCAGTGTTGGGCTGGGCCTCAGCCCGGGACTGAGTGGATTCTGCCTGCTGCGGGGATTCGGGGTGCTCGGTAGTCACGCGACCATGCTAATCCGCAATTCCACTGCGCCGGATCAGCTCCAGTGTGTGCTTCACCAGCAGCGGATCAGTGGCATCAAGCCACTGCATCCGGGGGTCGCCACGGAACCAGGTCACCTGACGTTTGGCGAACTGCCGGGTGGACACCACGGTGGAGGTCACAGCCTCCTCAATGGTCATCTCACCGTCCAGCACAGCCAAGAACTGCCCGTAACCCAGGGCTCGGGACGCCGTCTTGCCCTCACGCAGTCCCCTGGGAATCAAACGGCGGACCTCATCTTCCAGCCCCGCCTCCACCATGGCGTGCACCCGCTGCTCCAAGCGGTCGTGCAGCTGCGAACGGTCCAGGTCCAGGGCGATCTGGATGGCCGGTTGCACGTACTCCCGAGTGGGCATGAACGCCGTGAACGGCCGGCCCGTGACCTGGTGAACTTCCAGCGCGCGAACCAAACGGCGGTCATCCTTGATCCGCGCCGCAGACTCCGGGTCCACCGCCTGCAACCGCGTGCGCAGTGCACCCGGACCGTGCGCGGCCAGTTCCTCTTCCAAACGACGACGGACCGCTGGATCCGTACCGGGAAACTCCATGTGGTCCAAGGCGGCCCGGACATACAACCCAGAGCCACCCACCAGGATGGGTACGTGGCCACGCTGCCAGATCTGCTCAAAGCACTGCCGCGCCTGGTGCTGGAACGCGGCCACGGAGGCTTCCTGGGTGACATCCATGATGTCCAACAGGTGGTGGGCCACCCCGGCGCGTTCCTCCACCATGGCCTTGGCCGTCCCGATGTCCATGCCCCGGTAGAACTGCATGGCATCCGCGTTGACCACTTCCCCGCCCAGCTGCTGAGCAAGCTGGACACTCAGGGCAGTTTTGCCCGTGCCGGTGGGGCCCACCAGCGCAATGACGGGCAGGGAAGCCGGGGACGGCGTCGTCGTGAAATCAGCCACCGTTGACCGGGGCCGCGGCCACAGGCAGGGTGGGCATTCCCAAATTGACCTGGCCGGCTTTGGTGCTTCCGGCAGCGCCCGAGCCGGTCCCGCAGGACTGCGCCTGCTCACGTTCCCAGGCATCGCCCCCACGGGCACGCCGCAGGTGGTACTGGTCCGCGGCAGGATCGGCAATCAGGTGGTAGGCAGCCGCCTGGGTGACGGGAACCGTCACAAAATCACCCGGGCGTGGAGCCTCAGCGCCCTCCGGCACGGAGAAATGCACCAGGCGCTGATCCTGGGCGCGCCCGGACAGACGGTGGGTTTCACCGCTCTTCTTGCCGGCATTGGCCGTCACCAACAACTCCACGGTACGGCCCACCAGAGCCGCGTTCTCCTCCGCGGCAATGCGATCCTGCAATGCCACCAGGCGTTCAAAGCGTTCCTGGACCACGGCCTTGGGCAACTGGTCTTCACGCTCACCGGCGGGGGTGCCCGGGCGCACCGAGTACTGGAAGGTGTAGGCCATGGAGAAACGGGACTCCTCCACCACACGCATGGTGTCCTGGAAGTCCTCCTCCGTTTCCCCGGGGAAACCCACAATGATGTCCGTGGTGATGGCAGCTTGCGGGATCTGATCCCGAACCTTTTCCAGAATGACCAGGAACTTCTTGGACCGATAAGACCGGCGCATGTCCTTGAGCACGCGGTCGCTGCCGGACTGCAACGGCATGTGCAACTGGGGCATTACGTTGGGGGTCTGGGCCATGGCGTCAATGACGTCGTCCGTGAAGGCCGCCGGATGCGGAGAGGTGAACCGTACCCGCTCCAAACCTTGAATCTCACCGCAGGCGCGCAGCAGCTTGGAGAACGCCTGCCGGTCACCAAAGGACACCCCGTAGGAGTTCACGTTCTGACCCAACAGGGTGACTTCCACGGCACCTTGGTCCACCAGGGCCTGGACCTCGGCCAAGATGTCACCGGGACGGCGGTCCTCCTCCTTGCCCCGCAACGACGGCACGATGCAGAACGTGCACGTGTTGTTGCACCCCACGGAGATGGACACCCAACCGGCGTAAGCCTGATCCCGCTTGGTGGGAAGGGCCGAGGGGAAGGTCTCCAGGGACTCCAGGATCTCGATCTCGGCTTCCTCATTGTGCCGAGCCCGCTCCAGCAGCACCGGCAGGGAACCGATGTTGTGCGTACCGAACACCACGTCCACCACGGGGGACTTCTTGAGAATGGTGTCCTGGTCCTTCTGCGCCAGGCAGCCGCCCACGGCCACCTGGAAATCCTTGTTCTTCTGCTTCTGCGGCACCAGTTGGGACAGGTGTCCGTAGAGCTTGTTGTCCGCGTTCTCCCGCACCGCGCAGGTGTTGAACACCACCAGATCTGGATCCTCACCGTCACGGACTGGTGTGTAACCGGCGGTTTCCAACAGGCCGTTGATCCGCTCGGAATCGTGGACGTTCATCTGGCACCCGAAGGTGCGGACCTCAAAGGATCGGGGCGAATCCAGCACGGGGATCTCCGGGGCCTGCGTGGAGGGCCCGGTACGGGGTGTGCTGGTGGTCTGGGTGTGGGCGCTTCCAGCAGTTACCTGGGCGTCAACGTCGGTCATACTCACCCCACAAGAATAGTGGGGCCGTCAACTTGGCCGACCGGTGGCTCAGTACTCAGAATCCTGGGAGAGCTCACCCAGGACTTCTTTCACGACGTCGAACGCCATGCCCGGCGCATAGCCCTTTCTGGCCAGCATGGAAACCAAGCGGCGCGTGAGCTTGTCCCGTGTGCTGCGTTCAGCCATCTGTGTGGCCAACTGTTCACCGGACGGCGCTTTGCGGCGGACCAACTCAAGAGCGTCCTGGCGCTCCTGTTCGTCAGTTCGTTGCTGCAACGCAGCTTCCGCCACATCGGGGTCAATGCCCTTGGCCTGAAGATCACGCCGCAGGGCCGGGCGAGCCAGTTTGCGGGTCTCCGCCCGCGACCGAACGAATGTCTGGGCAAAGGAGACGTCATCCACCAGCCCAACTTCTTGGAACCGGTCCAGAACAGTCATGGCCACCGATTCCGGGACACCACGATCCGCCAGCTTGTCCTCAAGCTGGCGGCGTGACTTAGCAGAGGCCGTGAGCTGACGCAGCACAATGTTCCGGGCGGCCTCCACCTGACCCGGGTCCATGTCTCCGGAAGCTGTACCGGCGTGAAGGCCGACCCCGCCAGTCTCCGCCGGTTGCCCCTCAACGTGCGCGGAGTTGATCTGCTCGGTGCCGGACTGCACGGTGTCCAACTCTGCCGAGTTGTACTCCGGTGATGGTTCAGCACTCCGACCCCTGGCCCGTTGACGCTGCTGCGCGCGGCGTCGGCGCTGTTCGTAGGGTGACTCTGACAAGGGAACCTCTCATCTGGGTCTGGATACTCCACGACCCCGAAAGGAATCATCACTTTCGGGGTCGGGACTACTGGGGGGCCACCTCAGAAGGCAGCCTTGGCGGAGGCATCTTCCGAGCCGAAGTCGGCCACCACGCCGTCGGCATCGACCTCCGGGGAATCGTCTTCCACGATCCCGAGCTTGGTCAGGATCTTGTGTTCGATCTCCAACGCCATCTCCGGGTTGTCCCGCAGGAAACGGCGAGCGTTCTCCTTGCCCTGGCCCAGCTGGTCACCCTCATAGGTGAACCAGGCGCCGGACTTCTTGACGATGCCTTGCTCCACGCCGAGGTCGATCAGACCACCCTCCGTGGAAATGCCCTGGCCGTACAGGATGTCGAACTCGGCCTGCTTGAAGGGCGGGGCCATCTTGTTCTTGACGATCTTGGCCCGGGTGCGGTTGCCCACAGGGTTGGCGCCGTCCTTCAAGGTTTCAATGCGGCGGACGTCCACCCGGACGGAGGCATAGAACTTCAATGCCTTACCGCCGGTGGTGGTCTCCGGGGAGCCGAAGAACACACCAATCTTTTCACGCAGCTGGTTGATGAAGATGGCTGTGGTCTTGGAGTGGGACAAACGGCCGGTGATCTTACGCAGGGCCTGGGACATCAAACGGGCCTGCAGACCGACGTGGGAATCACCCATCTCACCTTCGATTTCCGCCTTGGGCACCAAGGCCGCCACGGAGTCGATCACCACGATGTCGATGGAGCCAGAGCCCACCAACATGTCCATGATCTCCAGAGCTTGTTCACCGGTGTCCGGCTGGGAGACCAAGAGGTTGTCAATGTCCACACCGAGCTTCTGGGCGTAGACCGGGTCCAGGGCGTGTTCGGCGTCGATGAAGGCGGCAATGCCCCCGGCCTTCTGAACGTTGGCCACGGCATGCAAAGCCACAGTGGTCTTACCGGAGGACTCAGGACCGTAGATCTCCACCACACGGCCGCGGGGGAACCCACCGGTGCCCAGCGCGACGTCCAAAGCGATGGATCCGGTGGGGATGACCTCCACCTTCTGCGCGGGGCGCTCCCCCAAACGCATGACGGAGCCCTTGCCATAGTTCTTGTCGATCTGGGCCAGGACGGTTTCCAGTGCCTTTTCGCGGTCCGATCCGGCGTTGCCCGAGCTGTTCTTGGGGGCCATGGTTCACCTCGTGTGGGTTCGTGGTGCGGCCGCTGCGGCCGCCGTGAAGGGGCGGAGAAATCTGAGGCGCTTGAGCTGAGCCTCCGGTGACCACTCCGCCATGAGCTGTCAGAAACAACGCTAGACAGGGGGTCAGACAACACAAGGCTGGAGCACTGCAACCGTGGGGGAAGAACACCGTTGCGCAGGAATCCAGAGCCCTGTGGAGTCTTGAAGGCTCGCCTCAAGCACCACCAGAACACTACACGGTGTTCGAACATTTGTTCGGATAGGAGATCGTGGGCGTGTCATTCACACCAGCCACGCGGTCCCCGCCGTCACGCGAATCAGCGCTTGGGCTCCATGTCCGGTCCCCACCAACGCTCCCGGGGGACGTCCTGGTTCTTGCACAGGGCGAACCACACGGTCTTGGGGTCTTCTCCCTGATTCAGAGCCTGCTCCGGTGTGCGATGCCCCAACTCCCCCAGCACGGTGTCCTGGACGAGCATTCGCCCCTGGCCCGCACCGAATTCATGCTCCAGCATCTGGTAAAAGCGACTCAGTCTCACAGTGGCTCCTCACAACACGACAGCGGGACCCAACGCCACCTGGGCATTGGATCCCGCTGTCTCCGGCAGGGACGCGATCAGCTCATGGCCGCGTGAGTCCGCCCGGGTGGAAAGTTTCAGTGGGCGCGTGCCCCGAATTCGTGCTGGTACTGCTCGCGCAGTTCAGCGGGCACGGTGTCCGGTGCCAGGTTGCCTTCAACCTCGGCAACACGGTCAGCCACCTCACGCAGCATGGCGGAGACGGGGACATCGAGTGCAGAGCAGATCGATGCCAACAGTTCAGAAGAAGCTTCCTTCTGACCGCGCTCAACTTCACTGAGGTAACCCAGTGAAACTCGTGCGGAATGTGAAACCTCACGCAGGGTGCGCCCCTGACGCTGACGGACGGAACGGAGTACCTCGCCAATTTCCTGACGCAGCACAACCGGCTTGGGTTCCGAATGAACGGAATCGTTGACGGTGGTGGTTTCGACGTCCTTCCAGCGGATGACGCCGTTGACTGACACGGGGGTCTTGGTCGTCGTGATGATTGGCTCCTCAATAGTGCGGAGAAACTCCGCGTGGCCCGGAATCTTCACCGATCGGATCAGTTCCGGATGGCCCCTCCCTGGGCCGTCGACGGGTACAACCGCCTGACGGGTCACCATTGTTCCCGATCGGTTCCGGGATTTACTGGGAGAAGTCTGGGAACCGACAGTGTGCTGCAAGATTCTCCAGGGCAGCGGTCACGCTGGCCGTCCGGATCTGGGCACGGGATCCACCTAAATGCAGTTCCTGAACGTGCGTGCCATCAGGCCCGGCCACACCCAGGAACACGGTGCCCACGGCCTTGCCGTCGTGCGGTTCGGGACCGGCAACTCCGGTGGTGGACACCGCCACGTCCACACCGAGGGCCTCACGCGCACCCTCGGCCATGGCTCGTGCCACCGCCGGATCCACAGCGCCCACACGATCCAACAGATCGGCAGACACACCCAGGGTCCGGATTTTGACCGCATGTGAATAGGACACCACGGAGCCCTCGAACACCGCCGAGGCTCCCGGCACGGAGACCAACGCGGCCGCCACGGAACCGCCGGTCAGTGACTCGGCCGTGCCAATACTCAGCCCCCTGGCCGATGCCGCCGATATGGCT
>NZ_JROX01000458.1:0-286 GCF_000800955.1 Kocuria sp. ZOR0020 | reverse complement strand
GTTTTAGGAAGTTTCGGATATAATACCCCCATAAAACTAAATATTTTTTCTTTTATTTCCCAACGGCTTAAACGGCCTATGTCACTTTCCCCATAATAAGTGTAAGAGGTTCCTTCGATATACTTATAGTCTCCTGGTGCGGTTCCTCCATAAATTTTAGACTTACCAGAAAGAACTTTACCATTTTCAATCATGTCAAAAGTTAAATTTTCGTAAGTATACCACTTTGTAACTACATCGAAAGTTATCTTTTCGCTGAAAGTTCCGTTCTTGCCATAACCCTCTG
>NZ_JROX01000457.1:0-205 GCF_000800955.1 Kocuria sp. ZOR0020 | reverse complement strand
GAGCATTGTCTAAAATACTTGTATCCTCATTGATATAAAAAGGACTAATCAGCCTTACTAATTCTTCTGGCTTATATTCTTTTTTATCGTTAGCAAAGAGTAAGTCTAACAGTTCGCCTGTGTTGCTATCAAATATAGGGTACAAGTCAATATAACGAGTTGTAAGCAACTTTTTAATTACTTTCTGCCAAAACTCCATGCTATT